>SYLK01000471.1 GCA_005809115.1 Planctomyces sp.
ATGGTCGAATCGTATTCGTCGATCAGCAGCGGACCGGGAGTGTCCGTCGTCAGGTCAGCGCGGCGCACCACCGGCGTGTTGATCTCCCCGTGGTGCCGACCGAAGTACGCTGCACGCCGCGACAGGGATGACACGGGCTCAGCCTCCGGTCGCTTAAATTTCCGGACAGCGTTCGAACCGGCTCGCCCCACCAGCCGGACCGTGACAACTTCCACCGGATTGTCCGGGTCGCTGCGATGTCCGTACAGTCGCTCGTGCTCATCCGCAAATGCGGCCAGCAGATTGGACAGGTTGCCCGACCGCAGGTCGCTGTCGACCACGGGAACCCGGATCACAGACGTCTGTCCGCGGAATCGGACGTCTGCGTCGGTGCTGAAAGCCAGATCGCCGTCGCTGAATCCTTCACGCTGAAACTGCTGTCGCATCAGACCCTGCATTTCGTCGCACAGAGCTGCGATGGCTCCGGCCGTCAGCTGATCACCCGACAGCCGGCAACTGAGTGCCGCGTGATGCTCGACTCCGGCGAACAGCAGCCCCAGTGCGCTGAACAGACCTGGCAGCGGAGGCACAATCACCTGAGCCGTGTGCAGTTCGGCCGCCAGACCGGCGGCATGAATCGGTCCGGATCCCCCGAACGCAATCAGAGCGAAATCGCGCGGGTCGCGTCCCCGTTCCGTGGACACTTCGCGGAGCGCCCGCATTGTCCGGGCATTGGCGATCCGATGGATCCCCTCGGCGGCTTCCAGCAGCCCCAGCCCCAGCGGCACGGCAATCTGATCGTGGATCACGCGCCGAGCGGCTTCCGGGTCGATACAGACATGCCCGTCGGCCAGTGGTCCGGGGCGAATGAACCCGAGCACGACATTCGCGTCCGTCAGTGTCGGTTGAGTGCCGCCTCGACCGTAACAGACCGGCCCGGGGATTGCCCCGGCACTCTGCGGACCAACCCGCAGTCCCCCGGCCGCATCGACCACCGCCAGACTGCCACCACCGGCACCGACTTCCGCAATGTTGATCGTGGGAGCCCTGATCAGTTCACCGCGGCCTCCCAGGCGACGATTGCCGGCCGACAACGCCGCTCCGACTTCGTACTCCGGACTCCAGGACATCTGCCCGTTCTCGATCAGCGAGGCTTTGGCGGTGGTCCCGCCCAAGTCGAACGACAGCACATTCAGAATTCCCAGACGACGAGCGGTGAAACCGGCCGCCAGAACTCCCGCGGCCGGACCGGATTCCAGGGCAAACACCGGATTGGCCGCGGCATCGGCTTCCGGCGTCAGACCGCCGGCCGACTGCATGATCAGCAGCGGTGCCTGAATCTGCAGATCCGCCAGACCGCGCCGCAGGTCGCCGAGATAGCGCTGCATGATGGGGCGAACATAGGAGTTCACGACGGTGGTGGCCGTCCGCTCGTACTCCCGCCGCTCCCGCAGGACTTCGCAGGAGAGCGACACCTGCACCGACGGCAGATGCTTCCGCAGATACGCACCGACCTGCTGTTCGTGCTGCGGAAACGCATACGCATGAATGAAACAGACCGCCACCGATTCCACGCGGGCGCTCCGCAGCTGTTCCACCAGCTGTTCGAGTTCAGCGTCCGAAACGGGCGCCAGCTCCTCGCCAACCGCCGACATGCGTTCGTTCAGTTCAAACCGCAGGTGACGGTCCACGATCACGGGCGGTTTCTGGAAGAACAGGTCATACAGCTGCGGCGCCCGAATCCGGCGAAGTTCCAGGACATCGCGGAAACCTCGCGTGGTCACCAGAGCCGTACGGGCGCCACGATGTTCCAGCACCGCGTTCGTGGCCACTGTGGTCGCATGGGCCACTTCCGCGACGTCTGCGCCGGTCGCGCCAATTTCCTCCAGCAGCTCTGCCACAGCATTCAGAATCGCACGTTCGAATCCCGGTGGAGTGGACGGCACCTTCCGCGTCCAGACACGTCCGGAAGCGCTGACGACGACAACGTCGGTAAACGTTCCCCCCACATCTGCACCGATCCGCAATTCCTGCTCGCTGCCAGCCATCAGCACTCCACCCGAAGAGTCCTGCCTGTCGAAGGTTCAGCCCAAAGACCTGCCATTTCACCAGTCCTTCCATGGGAGTCCAGTGTGAATCCGACTGTTTTCGAGCATACCGACATGCCGAGCATACTTCCTGTTGCCTGAACGATTCCCGTGGCTCGACTCCGCGAAGGATTTTGTCAGTATTTTGCGGCGTTGGCGGTGTCCCTTTTCTCCTGGAGTCGGGCGAGATGGTGTCCGACAGGTCGGTTGAAGGGGCTGTCGAACGTCTCCCGGGCGGAAAATCCTTCACGGCGTTGCCCGTACCTGGGTCTGGGTCTGGCGAAACATCCGGTGGCTGAATTCGCTCTATCTGCGGGGTCTTTTGCCGGTCAGTTCAAAATTTGCCTCGTTGTCCTTACCTGTTTCGATATTGGCCTCCAGCGTCGTTGCCAGATTGTAGCTGTCCGGAATGACCTCTGTGACTTCCGGGATCTCATCGTCACCGTAGGGATTCTTCGTCTTCTTCCCGGTTTCCTCCGGTGCGCGAATTTCAACCATATTCTTACCGACGGCCACACCCATCTCCGCGGGACTGTCGTATTTTCCGTCGAGGATGACGCCACCCGATGCCGGTCCCTTATTGTCTTCGGCCGGTACAAAATTGATGCGGCCCTTCTTGATCGGCTGCCCGTTGAAAGTCACCGTCCCCTTGACTGCGGCCCGATCAGCGGAAATCCCCGCACCACAGCCCGGTATCGAGAAGCCAGCCAGCGCCAGGGCCAAGACGCAAAAACCACCCCGTCGGAACCGGGATTCCTGTCTCGCCATGTTCATGTGCTTTCCTGTGAGTAAATGTTTCCTGGGTGCGAGGAGCGCGTGAACTACACAGGCACGCCCGCTCCGCAACGGTAAGGCGGGCGGCCTGTGACACGAGCAGCGACACGCTGGCTGGCGACCGCGTCCTCAGAACTCGCCAATCGAGTTTCCGTCGATCATACTGCCGAGATTGCGCCATGTCTGAATACTGATATTCTCACTGACAAAGCGCACCGCGCCGTCGCCCAGCAATACCTGGACGCCTCCCACATGTCGACTTCTCGAGGCGGCCGTATTGAATGAATTCACGCCCTCGGTATCCCCCTCAATGCACAGCACGTTGATATTCGGATTTGAGTTAATCGGGTCCGCCTCGTTGCACAGCACGCCGCCCGCTCTGAACAGGACATCGGGGCTGCGACTGTTCGGTCCCAGCTGTGTAAAGACATTGCAGTGCCCGGCATTGGCAATCCACATCATTCCGCGGACGTCGGCCCTGGTTCCGGTGAGAACCTCCGCCATCACCATGGTATTGCTCGTCCCGTCCAGAAAGTTGCCGAGCGTGGTGGCTGAATTCACCGCAAACATCCACGCCGGCCGCGTTGCCACACCCGTCATGGATCCCGATGCAGTCACG
>SYLK01000472.1 GCA_005809115.1 Planctomyces sp.
GGCGGCGTCCGTCGGATTACCATCGGGGCTCTGGATCCTGATGCGGGGACTCGGCGACGTCCGACGAGATCGCTCCCGGGCGCTCAGGACATGGGGATGGCCGGCGTTGTCCTTAGTGCTCCCGCTGATGGCCGGATTCGCCTGCCTGGCAGTTCAGTCTGCAACTCTGTGCGGCAATCCTCTGCGGATGGCGTGGTCCGCGTACCAGCGGCTCTGCACTCCCCGCCATGCCTTCGGCTTTGGCAACGGTGCGCGAAGTGACGGCAACACTTCACCAGACGTTCTGCGGGAATACGACAATTGGGCGCAGAATCTGGACGGCGCGCTTGCCTGGAAAAATGCGAGTGAGCGTCCGGAGGGGAGTGTCAACTGGGGTGTCGAGATTCTGCCGCACCTGCTGGGACTGATTCTGCTGGTATCGGCGGCCAGAAGTCAATCCGTGCAGATCTGGCTCATTTTTTTGCCGGCTTGGCGCTGCATCTGGCCCACATTCCGTACTGGTTTTCCGGGTTTCTCAGGTTTCACTATGCCTTTGAATCGATGATCCTCTGGATCCTGCTGATGGCGTACACGGTTTCAAGACTGCTCAGTTCATCGATCCAGGACGGTCGCCTGCTGATGTTTCCCTGGGTGGTATTCTTCCTGGGAACATCCGTTGTCTGCAATTTCTAATATGCCGTGATGGGTGGCGGGCGCAGCCGCCTGTCGAGTGGTGTCAGCTCTCTGTCGGGGATCGCGGAGCGTTACGAAACATTTCGGGAGCGCATGAGCGGGGCGGTCGTCGAAACGCCGGCAATTGTCCTGCTGAAGACGTCTCCGGCGGACCTGCACGTCGAGTATATCCGCAACGATCCCTGGTTTCAGGGGCCGATACTCTATGGTAAATGGGATGGCGACCGCTATTCGGTCGCCGATATCCGGCGACTCTATCCGGACCGGCGGATTTATCTCTATTCCACCTCCGACGGCCAGCTGGAATTGGTCTCGCCGGACACTTCACTTGCACATTCGCGAGAGAAACGAGACATTAGTTCTGCACGTTGAGTCTCCGTTCCATCAATGAGGCCGCGATGAAATACTGCCTGAAACTGCTGATTCTGAATGCCTTCGCGCTGTTCTTCGGGATGCCGATCGGAGTGGCCGCTGACGCCTGGAAGGCCGGCGCCAGTCGTGCGGTGATCACGCCTCCGGAACCGATGTGGATGTCCGGCTATGCGTCGCGTGACAAACCGGCCGTAGGCCGCAGCACAGATCTGTGGGCCAAGGTCGCGGTTCTCGAAGATTCCTCCGGCGAGCGCGTGGTCCTGATCACGCTGGACCTCGTCGGAATTGATCGCGTGACGTCCCGGGAAATCTGCGACGAACTGGCACAGAGCCATGGCCTGAAGCGCTCACAGATTGCGATTGCAACTTCTCATACTCATTCAGGGCCGGTGGTACGATCCAACCTGAACGCGATGTACGGCCTGGATGCCTACAATCAGCAGCTGGTGACACGCTACGCCGAGTTTCTGAAGAGGAATGTTTCGGTGGCCGTTCGCGAGGCATTCGAGTCACTGGCGCCGGCAGTGATTCGTTACGGCATGGGGCAGGTGTCATTTGCCGTGAATCGTCGCAACAATCGGGAAGCGGATGTCCCGGCCCTGCGATCGGCAGGACAGCTGGTCGGGCCAGTCGATCATTCTGCGCCGGTGCTTTCGATCCGGTCCCCGGAGGGCAGCCTGCGGGCCGTCATCTTTGGTTACGCCTGTCACGCGACGGTTCTGAGCCTGTTTGACTGGAGCGGAGACTGGCCAGGATTCGCCCAGATTGAAGTCGAGAACGCACATCCGGAGGCGATTGCCATGTTCTGGGCGGGATGTGGCGCGGATCAGAATCCCCTGCCACGCCGCACGGTTGAGTTTGCCCGGGAATATGGTCGTCAGATGGCTGCGGGCGTCGAGCGGGTGCTGCAGAGTCCCATGCCGGAAGTTCAGGGCGGGCTGAAATCGGCCTACCGCGAGATTCCTCTGGCGCTGGACCAGCTGCCGTCCCGTAAACAGATCGAAACCGACGTGAATTCGACTGATATTTACATCTCCCGCCGGGCGAAAATGCTGCTGAGGACCCTTGAATCTGAGGGAAAACTCTCGCCCGACTATCCCTATCCGGTTCAGATCTGGGGACTGGGAAATGACGTCAATTTCGTCGTGCTGGGAGGTGAAGTCGTCGTTGATTTCAGTCTGAGGATCAGAGCCGAGCTGCCTGGAAAGCAGACCTGGATTGCCGGTTACGCCAACGATGTGATGGCTTACATCCCCTCGGCCCGGGTGTTGCGCGAGGGGGGATACGAGGGTGCGAGTTCCATGATTTACTATGGTCAGCCCACTGTCTGGTCGAAGGACGTGGAGGAGCACATTCTGCGCACCGTCCACCAGCTGCACGCCGAAATTCGGGGTCAGGCCGGGAAATGAACTCATGCGAAATACTCAGGCCGTCGGGATTGACCTGGGAACGACCTATTCGTGTATTGCGTGGCTGAACGAACACGGCCAGCCCGTCACAATCCCGAATCAGGAAGGCGAACTGGCAACTCCTTCCGTTGTGTTCTTCGACCATGAGCAGCCGATCGTCGGGACAGAAGCACTCCGCAATTCCATCGCGTTTCCGGAACGCGTGGTGCAGCATGCCAAACGCTTCATGGGAGATTCACAGAAGTACTGGAAGATCGGCGGCACCCGCTATTCGCCCGTGCATGTTTCGGGCATGATTATTCGCAAGCTGGTGGCAGCGGCCCAGGAGCAGATCGGGGAGATTCCGGAAGCGGTTGTCACAGTTCCGGCCCAGTTCAGCGATGCGCAGCGGCATGCCACGATGCTGGCGGGGCACGCCGCCGGACTGGAAAAAATTGAGATGATCAACGAGCCGGTGGCGGCGGCTCTGTGTCACGTGCTGGGCAGCGAGGGACTTGCGTTCACGGAGCTGGCGATCGACCAGCAGCTGCTGGTCTATGATCTGGGCGGGGGAACACTCGACCTGGCCGTCGTCCACTATGCGACGAACGAAGTGCGTGTGGTTGCCGCCGACGGGGATCTGCAGCTGGGAGGTCTGAACTGGACTGAGATTCTGATCCGGCTGGCTGCGGAGCGATTCATTGTGGACTTCGGCGAAGATCCGCGAGATGATCGCGAGAGCCTGCAGTTTCTGGCCCTTGAGGCCGAACAGGCCAAACGCAGTCTGTCGGTCAGACCACGGGCCGCAGTCACGGTCCAGCACGGAAAACACCGCCGGACATATCAGATTGAGCAGGCCGAATTTGTCGAGGCCAGCCGGGGCCTTGTCGAGCGATCCGAAGCCGTCACGCGGCGAATCCTGCGGCAGAACGATCTCGGATGGGCACATATCGACGTCGTGCTGACGACGGGCGGTGCATCGCGAATGCCGATGATCCGCGAAAGCCTGAAGAAACTCAGCGGACGAACACTGAACACGTCACTTTCGCCCGATCAGTCAATTGCCCACGGCGCGGCCTATTATGCCGGAATGCTGCTGTCCAGCCGGCAGTACACCCGGACAGTATTCAACAGTCAGGCGTCGGCCCGGCTCGCCAGAGTCCGTCAGCAGAGTGTCAGTGCCCGATCGCTTGGGATTCTTGTCCGGGATCCTGACACCGGCGAACGGGTGCCGCATTACCTGATTCCAGCGAACTCGCCGCTGCCGGCTGCCAGCACGCATGTGTTCGGGACGGTCGTTGCCGGACAGACACGCGTGCACGTCCGCGTTGTCGAAAGCGGAGCCGGCCCCGATCTGCCTCCCACGATCCTGGGAGACTGTGAAATTCGAGAACTGCCGGGCAACCTGCCCGAAGGCTCTGCAGTGGAAGTCACCATCAGTTATGACCCTCAGGCACGCGTCCATTTGTCCGCCCTGGAGCTGTCCAGCGGTCGGTCGGCGGAAGTCGAGTTGATCCGCCGCGAGAACCTTGACGCCCAGCTGGAACAGACGCTCGGCGACGTTCCGCAGACCAGCCCAACCCCGCCGGAAACGGATCTGGTGACGCGGCCGCAGACTGCTCCTGAACCGCACCCGCTGCAGGAGTTTTCGGATGTTCTGAGGGAACTGGGGCAGCCGCCGGACCGCGTGCGGAGCACGCCGCCCGAATCCAGACCCCGCAGGAAGTCGCGACGACCGCCTCCGTCGGACTCCCGCAGCAGCAAGGAAATCCGCGAGCCAGTTGATCCGTCTGAGGCCGAGTTCTGGGATCTGGTTGACGGAGACATCTGATCCCCGGAATTCTGCAGGCCGCCCGGCCGGTGCGGCTCAGGCTCTCACCCAGCCGGCCGGTTCCGGAGCCGGACTTCGAACCGTGGCACCGTGGTTCAGTGCTTCCGTCACGAGCAGTTCATAGTCCTGCACATCCGGTTGTTGTTCAATCACAGACTGAATGCGGCTCGCCTGCGTGATGGAACACGCCGGAATACAGATTCCCGGACCCCATGACGACTGTGCCGTTCCATGAATGCCGGCCGCCTGCAGACGGTCGGCCAGTCGACCAATTCCCGGGTGTGAAAATACATCGCCCTGGGCAGGTGCGTAGAAACGGCCGATCGCTCGCCCGTACTCCTCCACGGCCCGCGCATACATCGCAAAATCCTGGCGGCGAATGGCTGGTATCAGGCGGTTCTGAATCTGATCAGCCAGTTCAGAAACCACTTCTGCCGACATAGTCCGTCGCTGTTCAAAGAACGCGTGTTCACATTCACCGGACAGCCCCGCGCCGTGTTTTGGCCAGACGACCACGAACCGCCAGGATTCCGGAACTGGCAGCTGCAGCACGGTTCGCTCAGATATACCAGCCGTCGGAATTCCGTAATCCACCAGATATCCGCCCCGGAAGAATCCCCAGGTACCCGCGGCGGACCGGCTGCTTCGGCCCAGAATTTCGGCCAGTTCGGCTGGGCTGCGGGCAGCGTGTGCATGAAACATCACCTCCAGACCGCGGGCCACGGCCAGGGCGAGTTGTGTTCCCGCGCCCAGACCGGCATGCAGCCGTGACGGTCGGAGAACCTCAATCCGGATACCCGGTTCGTCACAGCCCGGCAGCTGCCTGAGCCGTGCCAGAACATCCAGGATCCGCCGGGTCACGCCGTGATCCGAGCACACGATTTCCGGACCGGAACGAGATACCTGGAGCCGCAGGTGCCAGCCGGGATTTCGCAGCATCATGGCGAATCCGCCGAAGACCCAGCGCGTCTCAGGCGTTCCGCAGATGAGTCCAAAATGCAGGCGGGATCCGGTAATCACGTCGACCGGTGTGAAGTTGTTCATGCCGACCGCTCCCTGCGGGCGTGCACGAACTGTTTCAGCATGTCGAACAGATCACGTTCCGATTCATCGCCGGTCTTGGTCACGGCCGGCTCGAGGAACTGGAAGGGTGAGGCCACCTGCGATTCCGGCAGCAGATGCAGGCGGGTCGCAATGATCGCGGCCTCCAGGATGGCGTGCCGCGCTCGATTGAATCCGAAGAATGGGCGACGTTCTGCTGTGTGAATGACTGTGCAGGGCATCCGGGAACGTGGCTCCGTCGCGTCAACACCATCCACCGTGAACTCGAACCAGCGGCAGCAGTCCACCAGTACCGCGCCAAGGATCCGTTTTGCAGGTTCCGTCTCGGGCAGTGAATCCAGACGTCCGATCGCGGCCCTGGCGATGATGTCCACGCGATCCACCACGTGAAACACGCCGCAGCGCGTGGCTGCGAGATTGGAAAAAGTGTTTGACGCCTGAAACGGGCGCAGCAGCAGCCGTTCAAAATCGCCCAGCACGACCGGACCCATCGGGGCAATGTTCACCAGGCCAGTCGCGTCAAGGCTGGTCACAAGTCCTTCCACAATCATGTGTCGTGATTCGCCGATACGCTGCAGAATTCGAACTGCTTCGCCGTACAGCGCGTCACCCGGACGCGCGTACAGCGGAGTGCAGAGTAGCGGTCGACCGCAGGAATTGCCAGCGGTTCCGCCGGGTAACGCAGTTTGCAGTTTGCAGCGGGCAGTTGGTCGCCGTTGCGTTCCGGATCAGCGATTAATGCCCACGTAGAAGCTGAAGATCCGTTCGTCGTCAAAGGGCTGCGACTTGATTGGAAACGCAAAGTCGAAGGCGAGCGGTACCGGGCCCATGGCGGGAATTACGATTCTGAGACCCAGACCGGCGGTCGCCCGAAAGTTGTCCACGGAAACATCCTCTTCGATTGTCCCGAAGTCGGAGAACGCCACGACATTGATCATGTCATCCGCTGTGACCGGAACGCGATATTCCACGGTGCCCAGCATCTGCCACGTGCCCCCCACCGCGACAGCTCCGACGCGGGGCGTCACGCCGCGAAAGGAGAATCCGCGGAAGGACTGAAATCCCCCGGCATAATACCGTTCGAACACCGGCGTATCATCACCGCTCCAGCCCAGATTTCCGGCCAGTGTCAGCACTTGTCGTCCCGATCCGTCCGGACGGTTGTACAGAGTAAAGTACTGCCGCATTTCTCCTTCGACCCGCGGATAATTGAAATCTCCGAATGCCTGTTCATAACCGACGTCAAGGAAATGACCTTCACCCGGCATGATCGCCATGTCGCGAGTATCATGACTTGCGGACAACCGCACGGTCGACAGAAAATTCTGCCCCACAACTTCCTGCACCACCGCTGGTGTCGGGGTGCGGGGTTTGGACAGTTCCACTTCTTCGAGCCGCAGTGCCGCGTTCGTCGACCATTCCGGCGTCCACTGCCGGCCGACTCCGATTCGACCACCCACCCGATCTTCATCCCAGTCCGGGTAGAACCGGTTGAAGTAGAAGCCACTCAGCGTAAGGCTGTAGTCACTGTACAGGAAGTACGGATCGGTCCAGCTGATGGCATATCGGCTGACGACGGCCCCCGGCGCCGCCTCAGCCCGAAATCGCTGGCCGCCACCGCGCCAGGCGCGGCCCTCCAGGATAGCCGCGAACGTCTGGGGGGGCCGGA
>SYLK01000473.1 GCA_005809115.1 Planctomyces sp.
CGTGATGCGATCCTGCTGCAGATTGTCGCGATCAGCGGCGCCGAATGGTCCGCTGTCGTTGTTTCCGGAGACGACCGCGCGTTCTCCGGTGACAAGCCACGTGATGGCATGATCCATGTCGGACGGTTTCGGCAGCATCGCGTGCAGCGGGCTGATCACGTAGTCATACACGGGATAAATCCAGTGCTCGGCACCGGCCAGGACCTGCTCCGAGGGTTCTCCAGCCGTTGAATAGAACGACAGCGTCCGGCGACCGTTGGCCACGATCATTCGTTGGCGTGAGTCGAACGCGACTGCGGAAATGTTTCCGTTCTCTGCTGGAGCCCATGCGGAAAATCGGGCTGCGGCAGCCTCAAACACCAGCACGCGGCCGCGGTGATCCAGCACGGCGAAACGCGACCCGTCTGGTGCGGCTTCAGCCGTCCTCGGCACGGCATTCTGTGACAGGCGAGTTTCCGCCACCGTTTCCAGTGTGGCCTGATGCAGCATCAGAATCCGGCCGTCGCCCAGAGCCAGAAGGATGTGAGTTCCCGCCACCGCCACAGCGGCGGTTTCTGTAGTGTTCAGACTGCGCGAGGGGCCCTGACCGTATTTTCCGTCGGCAGTCCGATCGAGCCGATACACAGTGCCCTGACTGAAAATGATCAGGCTGTCGTGCAGTGGATCGAGTGCCGCCACGGCGCCAGGAGCCCAGTCCGGCAGCGGCTCTGGCTGCAGCTCGCGAAAGTTCTTCGCTCCGGCTGCACCTGGAAGGAGGCCGAACATGTTCCGGAAGAACTGTTGCGCCTGAGTCTGAGCCTCGGACTGTCCGAGAAATTCGTAGATCCCGCGACGTCCCGGAAGAATCACACGTCCACTGGAATCGAGGAACAGTCCGAACACCGGCTCGGGAGTCTGTCCCGCGACTTCCCGCTCCCAGTTCCGCTCAGCAGTTCCGCTGACGATCGACGCCGGGGCAGCCCCGCCGAATCGCGATGGCTGGGCCTGCAATGCCAGAATCCGCGTCTGGGAAGCATCATACATCAGCCGGAATCGAGTGCCTGACGACATCATTCGCTGCAGGAACGCCGGCATTGACTGTCCTGACGGCGCAAAAATCTCGGACCAGTCTCGAGATACTTCATCCCACCGGCTCACCCGATTGACACCGTCAACAACGAATACGTCTTCCACTGAGCCATCAGTCGAATGTCCGACGGTGATTGCAGCAATCCCTTTCGCGCGGATCAGGCTTTGTTCGATCAGCTCGCGAGAGACCCCCAGTGTGGTCAGGATGCCCCAGAAAAAGACCACCAGAATCAGTGAAACAATCGGACTTCTCCAGATCACGCCCGTGACAGCGGAGACGGAAAAATAAATCGCGAACAGAAAGACGTAGATCGGAATACACCACAACAGCTCGTGTCGCCATAACCCCACCCGCAGACCCAGCAGCAACCACAACCCCGTGATCAGCAGCGCTGAACAGAGCAGCGTGAAAACACAACCCCCGAAGTATTTCGTCAGAAACAGCAGCGACCGACTGATGGGCTTGCTGAGCAGCAGGGAAATTTCGCCGGGTTCAAACGTCCGCGGCAGCAGTGACGCCGTCACGAGCAGCGACCCCATGACTCCCAGAAATCCCAGGAAGACCGACAGCACGCTGATGATGACCTGATCGAGCAGCCGGTTGAACTGTGCCGGAAGCGCGTCGATCGGGCCGATCACGTCCGCGCCGGCATACGTCAGGGTTGTGGCTGGATCATCCCGGACCGCGATGAATCGTGGAAACCCGGCGTTCAGCAGTCTGAGATTCCGCGTGGCGCGTTCCGCGGGTTCCGCAGGGTCGCGTTCGGTGAGTGCCCGCAGGTCGTCTTCCAGTGCCACACCGCGCCACACTTCGGGATCGCAGTAGTCCGTCTTTGCGAGCAGTTCGTTGATGATCCGGACGAGCTGGGTTTTCGGTGATCGGTCACGTCGCCCGGGACGGTTTTCCGGACCGGTCGCAGCATCTTCAGTACGTCGCTCGGCCGTGGCTGACTTCTGCCACGCAGCAATCTGCTGCTGCTGTGCGCCAGTCAGCAGCGACCAGAGATGTGCCGCCGGCGTCCCCGACTGCGAGGCGCCCTGATGCAGCGCGGCCACCAGGCCCTCCGGATCAACCAGCTCGTCATGACGCAGTCGCAGACTGCGATCCGTGCGCAGTCCGAACGGCGAGATCCCCACGAGTACTGCCAGAATCCCGCCCAGCGCGATCCACAGGACGTGCGAGGCCAGGGCTTCACGAAAAGAATCCCGGAGGATCGCGAGACAGGGACGTATCACGGATGTGCTCCGACGATCTCGAGAAACGCCTCTTCCAGAGTCAGTTCGCGCCGCCCCATCCGCCAGATGCTGACGCCTGCAGCGCGCAGCCGGTCGACCACGGCATCGAGAGACGCCTGTGACGGCACGCGAATTTCGACTTCGAACGCCTGATCAGTGACTTGCTGCAGACGCACCTGATCCGCCGTCGCGAGTGCGTTCCGGATCAGCTGTTCTTCGCCGGTCAGCTGGAGGACAACCGGCGCATCGGCCAGAGCTGTCGTCAGCTCACGCACGCTGCCAGTTCGCCGCACCGTTCCCTGCGTCAGGATTGCCACCGCGTCGCAGATCGGTTCGATCTCCTGCAGCAGATGGCTGTTCAGGAACACCGTCACACCCTCTCCGGACAACTGACGCAGCACATCCCGGATCTCCTTGCGGCCAACCGGGTCGACACCGTCCGTTGGTTCGTCGAGGATGATCAGCTGCGGACGATGCAGCATCGCCTGTGCCAGCCCCAGTCGCTGCAGCATCCCCTTGGAATAGCCTCCGACACGTTCAGAACTGCGCCCGCGGAGACCCACCAGCTCCAGCAGGGCCGGACGTCGCGCACGAATCTCCGACAACGACAGTCCACTCAGGGCACCGTAGTATTCAAGTGCCGTGTCGCCCGTCAGATGACGCGGAATCCGGTGGTTTTCAGGCAGATACCCGATCTGCCTGCGAGCTGCGCGGGAACCGGCCGGAGCATTCAGGACCGTCGCATGGCCCGCAGTCTGCCGCACGATCCCCAGCAGAATTTTGATCAGTGTCGTCTTGCCGGCACCGTTC
>SYLK01000474.1 GCA_005809115.1 Planctomyces sp.
AAGCCGGACCGCAACGGTGATTCTGACCACGTGTCCGGCGACGATCAGCCGTTCTGACCGTCGTCTCGCTTTCACGGGATGAGCACATCGCAGCACAAGGTTCAGAGAGCGGCACCACCAGCCCCTCTCTGTTCCGCCAGCGCCCGGCGCCCGGCCCCTGACAACTGACAACTGACAACTGACAACTCTTGCGCCCAACACGAAACCGTAGTACAGTCGCCGGGTGTTGGAATTGCCCCGCGAACCTCAGACACTCGACGTGAACCGCTGGTGGCCGCTGGCCGTGGCGGCGATCTGTGGTGTCCTCGTGACGGCGGCGGCCCTGTTTCTGCCACTGAACGCCGCGGTACTCCTCTGCGGGCTGCTGCTCAGCATTCTGATCGGCCTGGCCAGTCGGAGGGAAATTTCGAATTCTGCGCCAACCGGTCTGGCACCGGAGCTGGATGCCTCGTTCCAACTCGCTCGCGATGAGCAGGTGTTCGAGCGTTTCCGCCGCACCACGGGCCTGTTGCTGAAAGTCAGCCGGCACCATGATCTCATCTACCGCAACATCGCCTTCGAACAGATCGACGAGCTGAACCGGCGGCTCACGACGATTTCCTCGGGGACGCTGGTGTTTGACGGCACCGAAACCTGGCGAATCGAATACGAACGGATGCTGCGGAGTCGGGGCCTGTTCCTGTATCGCTCGGTCGCGTGGGTCCGGAATGCCGACTATTGGCAGGACGAGCCCGGTCGGAAAAGCATGGCGGTGAACTTCGAGCTGCAAGGGCAGGGCATTCTGACGATTGAACGCATTGCCATTCTGTCGGACGCCGTCTGGCCGGCAGAGAACAGCCTGCCAATCGAGCCCATTCGCAACTGGCTGTTTGATCAGCATTCCCATGGGATCTGGATCAAGCTGGTGCGAGAGTCCTCGCTGCAGCAGGAGCCTGCTCTGCTGGCAGACATCGGCATTTACGGTTCACGGGCACTGGGGACTCAGGAACTGGACGAGCATTGTCGCACGGTGCGTTTTGTGCTGACGTTTGACTACGCGAAGGTGGCGGAGGCCGAGGAGCGGTGGAATCGTTTGTCGGTGTACGCAGAATCTGTGGCCAGTTTCCTGGATCGGTACGACGTGGCTGGTTAAAGTGATCCTGTACCCGGGTCAAAGGGTTTGGCCCGGCCGAAAGTACAGGCTTGCGACCGCTCCTCTATCTGGACACGGCGCGGCTGGGCCAGACCTTACCGGCCGCGCGAGACGCCCAAATTGACTTCGTTCGACTGACGGCCGAAGAACCTTCCAGCCTGTACTTCGAAGAGTTCCTGAGAAACGGCTACGGCGCCTGGCCGGGATGGTATCAGAACCGTTTTCCCGGCCTTCGTACCTGGACCGGCGTGTGCGGCCTGAAACAGTCGCTCCGGCACCAGGCGGGCGCCCCTGACGACTGGACCGTCCTGCTGGCCAGTCGGTCGCTGTTTCTGGTCCATCTGGCCGCCCGCAGCATGTTTTCGCTGTGCCGCAACGTGCTGAGCACCGACCTGAGCTGGCCCACGTATCAGGACGTCGTCGCGCAGCAGGCCGGTACCTCCGGCCGCCGAATGACAACGGTTCCTCTGAGAAATGCGATCTTCCACCACGGCTGGAGCGTGGACGACGTTGCCACGTACGTCGGGCAGTCGTTCGTGGAGAACCACTGCGACGGCCTGTTCCTGCCGGCGGTTGATCATCTGGGAATCCGAGTCCCGGTGCGGGCCATCGTCGAGCGAATCCAGCGGACCCGCGAAATCAAATTCTGTTTCATCGACGCGGCCCAGGCGTTCTGCCATGTCCCGCTGGAGGAGAGTCTCGAGTGTGCCGACTTCCTCGTCACGGGCAGTCACAAATGGATGCGATCCGGTCAGCCGCTGGGAATCGGCCTGTTCGGGAAGAATTCTTCAAGACACCTGATCAGGAGCACGCTGTGTCAGATCGCCCGTACCAGCACAGAGCGCGACCCATTGCTTCAGTTCACTGAACAGCTCGACGGCGGCTCACTTGACGGCCACAGCGAAACGGTCGGCCTGTTACCGCTGTTTGCCTGTGCCGGAGGTGCTGCGGAGCAAACGAGATTCGCGGGAAACTCATCGCAGGCCGAGCTGGACGATGTGCTGTCCAGTCTTAACTGCATTCCGCCTTCGTTAGCCGACTGGCAGCCCGTGATCCTGCATCGTGATCTGTGCAGCAAAGTCCTGCTGTTCACGAACCACCTGCCGAGACATCAATGTGAGCGCAGAGAATCGGAAACGGTTCGCAAGACATGGCTGGCGGCCGGTTGCATCGTCACTGCCTGCATGAACGGCCTGGTGCGAGTGTCGGCGCCAGTAAGCGACATGGCGGCCGTGCGTATCAATTCCTGTCCTCCACAAGAAAATCTTCCACCGGTTCCTGCTCTTCGCTGCGTCCGTTGACCATTGGCCACTGACGGAGCAGAAAGGATCTCGGGCAGGAATGCCCGGGACAGACGCCTGCAGGACGTTCTGTGACAACTTCTGGCGGTGCGCCACGTCGCGCTGCTGAAACGTGCGTGACTGTGAACTTTTCTGTGGCCGCGGTAAACTTCTCGTCCCAAGGGGAAACGAAAGTGTGGCCTGATGGCGGGAGCTTTACTGTACCCAATTGAAAGACCCTCCGCACAAAGGTCTCACGTGAATGAAACACGTGGCCAGCCACAACGGAGTGCAATTCCTGCCAGAAGGAGAATCCGAACCGCCATGACATCTGAACAGCTGGAGACACTTGCCTGTATTCGAGCTGCCGTCGGTTTTTTGGGTGAAAAAGACCAGCATGGCTGGTGGACGAGTTCGTTCTTCAGCAAATCTGCGGCCACATTTCTGGCACCGTTGTTTCCTCGAACACAGTTGCTGTCGCAGACGGCCGGAGTCACGGCGGCCGCGACGCTCCTGCACGATGACCGGATCGGGGTCGGGAAGGTATTCCACCTGTTTCGGCTGCCGGAAGATCTTGAGCAGGCGCTTCATCGATTCCTCAGTGACGCCGCTATTGCCAGCAGAGCAGGCCAACTCACGGCCACGCCTGAATTGGCGATGCAGGGACTGAACGCCATCGGGGCAGCCCGAGCAACGGCATCCGCGGGCCCGTCGCATGTCGGAGACCTTCATGCACTTCGGGATCCTGAGACCTGGAAGAAAGTTGCAGCGATCTATGCGGATGCATTTGCTGCCGGGCGTCAGTCATTTCCGTATTTCGCGGATCAGAACTGATGCTGGCTGTGGACGTCTACAATACCCGGCTCGGCGCAGGTCTGGGGCTCATCGAGGAAACCCGCATCCTGCTGGAGTTGTGGAACGACAATATGTCCGTTTCGGAGCTGATTTCGCTAGCTCGCGAATCGGGGCAATTCTCTGGCGTCTCAGCAAGGCGTTCGCTGAATTTGATCTCCGAAGGATTTTCTACGAGGTATCTCGTGGATGATGGTTCTCCAGCAACGCTCCTGAAACAGATTCTGTCAGAAGATCTCTCCGTGGTCTTCCGACAACTCTGTTTTGTGTTCACCTGCCGCGCCCATCGGATTCTGGCGGACTTCGTGACTGGCGTGTACTGGCCCGGCTACCGTACCATTGAAAAGGTCATCACGTACAGTGCCTCTCAGCAGAATCGGCTGAAGGACGAACTGGCCGAGTACCATGTGACCACCAGCATCGATTCCCATTTCGAAAACCTGCTTCGCAAAATGCAGATGGCGATGCAGGAAGGTGGCGCCAATGAAATCGGCGTCTGGGTCTCCGGCTTCTACGGATCGGGCAAGAGCTCGTTTACCAAGTATCTGGCGATGGCACTGGACGACACCCGTAAGATCGACGGTGAACCGGTCCTCAAACATCTGCAGAATCGGCTGCGGGGGAGTCAGTCAAAGGCCCTGCTCGCAGCGGTTGCGAAATCGTTTCCGGCAGCCGTCGTCATGCTCGATCTGGCCAGCGAAATGCTGGCTGGCAATGCGATGGAAGAAGTCTCCAACGTCCTCTACTACAAAGTTCTGCAGTGGGCCGGCTATTCACGAAATCTCAAAGTCGCAGCTCTGGAACGACGTCTGAAGAGAGACAACCGGCTCGACGAGTTCAGGAAGAGAATTCGAAAGGACCTGGGTGTCGACTGGTCCGAAGTTCAGAACGACCCGCTGGCGCTCGACAGCGTCATTCCGGAGATGGCTCACGAATTCTATCCGGCTCTCTTCAAAACCCCGTCAGCGTTCACCACCTCTGTCACGGAAATCATTACGTTCGAAAATGAACGTGTGAAGGAAATGATCGACATTGTTCGCGAACACAGCGGCAAACAATACGTCATCTTTGTCGTCGACGAAATGGGTCAGTATGTTGCTCCCGCCGATTCGCTGATCCTGAATGTCGACGGCCTGGCGAAGAACCTGAAAGCGATCGGAGATGGAAAGGTCTGGATGATCGCGACGGCCCAGCAGATGCTGACGGAAGACGATCCGAAGGGCACACTGAATTCGCAGAAGCTGTTCAAGCTGAAGGACCGGTTCCCGATCCAGATCGACCTCGAGTCCTCGGACATTCGAGAGATCTGTTCGGAGCGTTTGCTCGGAAAATCCACTGCAGGGAAAGCCCTGCTGAAACAGCAGTTTGAGCAGCATGGTCAGAAACTCCGCAATTGCACAAAGCTGCAGGATGCGAAGTACTACGATTCGGACTTCTCGGAGAAAGTCTTCATTGATCTGTATCCGTTCCTGCCTGCACACTTTGACATTCTGCTGCATCTCCTCGGAGCCCTGGCCAAGTCAACCGGCGGCGTCGGTCTCCGATCGGCGATCAAGGTGATTCAGGATATCCTGATCCAGGGGCCGGATGGAAAGACGCCCGTCGCCGATCAGGAAATTGGCTGGCTGGCAAACACCGTCACTCTGTACGACGCGCTCGAAAAAGATCTGCGGCGTGCGTTTACCTCGGTCCATGCGGCCGTCGGAAAAGTCGCCATTGCTTTCCATGGTTCTGAGATCCATCAGCAAGTCGCAAAGACAGTGGCGCTGCTTCAGGTTCTGGGAAACATCCCGGTCACAGTCCAGAACGTCGCAGCGCTGATGCATCCGTCAATTGAAGCCAATTCTTGTCTGGATCAGGTGGAAGCTGCTGTTCAGGATCTGTTCAGCAGAGCCCAGGTCCCATTCGGGGAACGCGACGGCAACCTGTGTTTCTTCAGCGAGAAGCTGAACGACATCGAACAGGAACGCGTGGGCATGCCAGTGGTGGGCATTCAGGCAAAACGCATCCAGAACGAGGCCCTAAAGGAAGTTTTCAGCCCACTGCCTTCCACACGAATCGATGACACGTTGCCTGTTGCGACCGGGCTGAAGGTGCAGAGCGGCTCACAGACGATTTCCATTGCCGGCGAGCGCAACCCCATTCAGACGGTCGCGGAATTTGTCGCAGCGTCCGACTTCGAGAATGCCAGAACCCGGCTGATCGAAGAGTCGCGGCAGCGAATTTCTCGGAAGACCGTCTTCCTGCTCGGAAAACTGGATGACCGCATCGAATCGCTGGTTGCGGACATCTACCGTTCCCAGGAGATTGCTCAGCGATATCGCGGAGACGTCGACCAGGAAGTGCGAGACTACTGTTCCGGGCAGGCCGATCGGGCTGCCCGTCAGACAGAAAAACTTCAGAAAGCGATCGAGAAAGCCCTGATTGAAGGCGTGCTGATTTTCCAAGCCGACGCGACGGCGGTCGAAACGCTGCACGAGTCCGATCTGAAGGAAGCCTGTAAGGCTCACCTGAAGACCGTCGCGGCAAAGGTATTCGATCGTTACAAGGAGGCCCCGTGTCGCGCTGACACGGAACTGGCAGAACAGTTTCTGAAGGTCGGCAACCTGAAAGCCGTGACGTCCCGAATTGATCCGATGGGACTCGTCAAGGTCAGCGGCGGACAGCCGTCGATCGACACAAAGGTCAAAGCCCTGGTCAGTATTCGAGACTTCATCGAACGCAACGGAACCGTGGATGGCAAACGGCTGACAGACGAATTCACCGAAGCGCCGTTCGGATGGTCTCAGGACACACTGCGTTACCTCGTAGCCGCCATGCTGGTGGCCGGAGAAATCAAGCTGAAGGTCTCCGGGCATGACGTCACTGTCAGTGGACAGCAGGCTCTGGACGCACTTCGGACCAATCAGTCGTTTCGTAAAGTGGGTATTTCGCTGCGTGACGGCCGGCCGTCACTCGAAACCATGGCCAGAGCGGCCGAGCGGCTCACAGATCTCTATGGTGAACAAGTGCTGCCGCTGGAGGATGTCATTGCCGAAGCGGCGGCCAGGGAACTGCCGGACTTTCAGTACAAGCTCGGGCCGCTCGGGACCAGACTCGCGTCACTGGGACTGGCCGGGGCCGAGACGGCCGATTCACTCGGGCGTGAGATCGCCGACATGCTGCTGACAGATGCATCGGATGCTCCGGCGCGCTTCGGCGGCGAATCATCATCTCTGTACGACGGCCTGAAGTGGGCGACAGACGTCCATGCGGCGTTCGCCGGTGGCCTGGATGTCGCCATCAGGGAATACCGCAAGCTGGCAGAAGATCTTCGCGCCCTGCCGGCTTCCGGGATTCCGCAGAAGCTGCAGGCCGATCTGGAAGACCAGCTCCGGATCATGGACGACAAGCTGAGCGAGCCGGGATTCGTGAAACATGCGGCCGACCTGAATACCACGCTCACACATATCCGGTCGCAGACAAGAGCTGCAGCCGAATCCATGCAGGTCGCTCATCTGCAGTTGCTGAAAGACACTCAGTCGGAACTGCATCTGGTTCCGGAATGGAAGGAACTGACTCAGGAAGAACAGGGAAACTGTCTTTCGGCGCTGGACGACCTGCGAACGGAGGTGACTCTGGATGTGGCTGGAATTCAGAGGCTGGTCAACAGCCAGTTTGTGATCAGCTCCAAAGCCAACGATCTGAAGAAACACATTCAGGACCTGGGGGCCAGACGCAGACGAGACCGGCAGGAAGAACAACGAGAACAGGCGAGGCAGGACGGAAAGCAGAAACTGGAACGCACCGTCAGCATGCCGGCGTCCATTACCAGCACCGAAATCCTCACGAAGGCCATCAGCGACCTCCTGGAAGTCCACGAAGCCGCCGTCGGTTACGGTGAAATTCGCGTCAATATCATAGTCGAATAACCCTGTATCTCCTGTAGCCTGGGCATTCCTGCCCGAGCGTTCCCCCCTAATTCCAATTCACCTCGATCAACCACAAAACACCAGCGACGGGCAGAAATGCCCATCGTACAACGGCAGAACAGTGACCTGTGACGGACGATTTGCAATCAGAACAACCGACCGTTTACGTTGTCGCTGGCCCGAATGGTGCCGGAAAGACAACGTTTGCATCGGAGTTTCTGCCGTCGTTCGTGGCTTGTCGGGAGTTCCTCAATGCAGATCTGATTGCTGCAGGCTTGTCGCCGTTCGCTCCCGAAAGAGAAAATCTCCGAGCAGGACGGCTGATGCTGACTCGCATGAAGGAACTCATGGCTGATCGTCGGGACTTTGGGCTGGAGACGACACTGTCCGGTCGCAGCTACGTGCGTATCTTCTCGGAGATGAAGGAACTCGGCTATCGGATCGCGTTGTTTTTTCTGTGGTTGCCGACTGATGACCTTGCCGTAACGCGAGTTGCAATTCGAGTTCGTCAGGGAGGACATGATGTGCCCACCGCCGATATCCGTCGGCGATTCATTGTCGGTTTGAGCAACTTTTTCAATCTTTACTGTCCACTGGTGGATTCGTGGTGGCTCTACGATGCGTCACGCCTGCCGCCAATACGAATTGCTGCCATGGAGAACAGAACCGTCCAGATCGACGATCCCGTACTCTACGCACAGATCCGTTCACAAATCACAGGAACGAAACCATGATCAAGCCGAATGACAATCCCCAATCCCTTTCAGAAAAAGCAGAGGCCGCTTTTGAACAGGCCTCCCGGAAAGTCATTGAACGAGCACGTCAGACACAGACTCCGGTTGTGATCTGGGAGGATGGGAAAATCGTCCAGGTTCCGGGTGAAGTGCTGCAACAAGCCAAAACCAACTCGTAGCGTCGCTCCCGTAGCCTGGGCATTCCTGCCCGAGCACTCTTCCTGTCTCCCATTGAACCCAATCAACTCGAAGACAGCCTGGACGGGCAGGAATGCCCATCGTACATGAGCTTGTGATCATATGGCTTTCGACACCCCCACCCGTAAGGCGCTGTAACAAAATAACTTGTCCAACTACGCTGCTAAGAGTATGATGACAATGTCGGAGATCAAGCGAGTAATTGACACAAGGAAGTGTGGCAATGGTTGCTGCGGTCCAAATGAAGTACGAAAACCTTTCCACAATGATGGATGAACGGCTCAAGCGGCACTGGGCGGCTTGCGAGGCACTCGCCTTGGGTTATGGCGGCGTTTCGGAAGTCGCGCGAGCCACGGGAATGTCGCGTGTAACGATACGCAGGGGAATCGCGGAAGTCCAGGGCACCATGCCGGATCTCGTGAAAGAAATTAAGTGGCGGATTCGGCACGCAGGCGGGGGCCGTCGACCGCTCCGGGATGTCGACTCGACGCTGCTCGCCGACCTGGAGCTGTTGTTGGCGGATTCCACTCGCGGAGACCCGGTGTCGCCGTTGTTGTGGACGAATCGAAGCACACGAAATCTGGCGGCAGCCCTGCGGCAGCAGGGTCATTCCGTAAGCCACATGACGGTGGACCGCCTGCTGCGGGAACTTGGCTACAGCCTTCGGAGTAATCGGAAGCTCGAAGAGGGGAAGCAATCCCCGGATCGGGATGCTCAGTTTCGGTTCATCAACCAGAGGGTCCGCGCGTTTCAGCGACGCGGCCAGCCGGTGATTTCCATTGATGCCAAACACCGTGAAACGCTGGGAAACATGAAGAATCCGGGGCAGGAGTGGAGGGCTGCAGGAACGCCGCGTCGCGTGCGAACGCACGACTTTCCGGATCAGTCCCTGGGTCATGCCATTCCCTATGGCGTCTACGACGTCTCGCAGAACGACGGTTGGGTGAGTGTGGGAATCGACCACAACACGGCGGAATTTGCCGCAGCGTCGGTCCTGCGGTGGTGGCGGGAAATGGGACGGCCCGCATATCCCCGAGCCACATCGCTCCTGATCACCGCCGACAGCGGGGGCAGCAACGGGGCGCATGGCCGCCTCTGGAAGGTCTGCCTGCAGGACGTTTGCGACAAGACGGGTGTGACGGTTTCGGTTTGTCACTTCCCGCCGGGGACCAGCAAGTGGAACGCGATCGAGCATCGAATGTTCTGTCATATCACGAGCAATTGGCGTGGCCGCCCGCTGGAGAGCCATGCGATTGTTGTCAACCTGATTGCTCATACAACGACGAGCAAAGGGCTGCACATTCAGGCATCGCTTGATGAACGATCCTATCCACTCGGCATCAGAATCTCCGACGAATCGCTCGGCGCTGTACATCTCACACCTGACAAGTTCCATGGAGACTGGAACTACACTATCAGTCCGAATTAGCGAAATCCTATCGGTCGGCGCTTTTATGTAGTTGGACATGTTATTTTGTTACAGCGCCTTACCATGTTGTTCTCGGCAAAACACTTTCCGGGATGCCAGCATGAGTTCACATGGCGTCGCGAGGAGTCGGGGGGCAATTGGTACTTCGCATCCGTGTATCAGATCGAGGGTTGGCTGTGCCCAGCCCTTTTCAAGTACTTTGCCGCAGCACCAGATCGCATTTTCGTGCAGGTCAGGCCGAGAAGCGC
>SYLK01000475.1 GCA_005809115.1 Planctomyces sp.
CTCAGCGTCCCGGGTTCACATTCGAACGTCACCTCTCGAGCACGATCCCACGTGATGAACTGGCTCATTCGTTCACGCAGGGACCTCAGCTGGCGAGAACTCAGGTACGAGGGAGTCCCGCCGCCGAAATAGACGAACAGCAGTTCTCGGCCAGCCGTCGCGGAACGGCGGCTGACCAGTTCAATTTCGCGAATCAGGGCCTGGACATAGTCCTCAATGGCCTTCGCATTCTGATTCGTGTAGACGCGGAAGTAGCAGAATTTGCAGCGTTTTCGGCAAAACGGGATGTGAATATAGAGCCCCGCAGGGACATCGCTCAGTTCCTCGGGCGGCAGGTCGAGTGCCGTGAGTGCCTCGGCAGCCAATTCGGACTTCCACTGTGAAAACGGCGGGTAGTTCGAGATGAAATAGCTGCCGACTTCGGTGGTCTGAGTAGTTTCAGCGGTTGACATGGAATACCGTCTCCGGTCTGATGAAAGCAGGGGATTACGCGAAACACCTCAGCCGGCCGTTCTGCCCCTCCTCTCCGGCGATCAACACTCCCTCGCCCACAGCCAGACCAGCGTTGACCGCTCGTCCGGCGTTGAACTTCCAGATCTGTTCACCGGTTTCCACCGCCAGGCCATACAGATTTCCATCGCCGGAACCAAGAAACACACGATCTCCCACCACAACAGCCGAGCTTTCGATGCGGGCCTTCGTCGCGAATGTCCAGACGGCCGCCCCTGTTGTACGGTTAATCGCGTGCAGATGCTTATCGTGGCTGCCGACCAGTACGAGACTGTCAGTGACGGCTGCGGACGCGTGATACGGCATACTGCGTTTACCCTGATATCGCCATGTGACGTCGCCGGATTTCCAGTTGACCGCCACGACTTCGCCGGTGTGCGTGCCGACGTACAGCTGATCTCCCGCGATCGCAGGAGAGGCAACCAGGAATGAGCCCAGCGGAACATCCCGCACTTCTGTACCTGTCTCCAGTTCAATCACTCGCAGATGTTCATCACAGCCTGCCAGAAACGTGTGCTCTTCGGCGACAGCGGGAGAACAGTTGATGCGATCATTCGTCTGAAACTTCCAGATTTCGGTTCCGTCAGTGTTCAGGCAATACAGGAATGAGTCATGTGAGGCCAGCAGCAGCCTGCCGCGGAATTCGGCCACGCATCCGGCGATTTCGGCGTCTGTGACGAATTTCCATCGGCGCTGCCCGGTGCTGCGATCGATGGCGTGCAGGACTCCATCTTCATCCCCCACATACACGCACTGCTCAGTTACCAGCGGAGCTGCCTTGAATCCGGGGGCAAACGTTTTCGGGTTCGGATCGTCGATCGAGCGATACTTCCAGACCTCTGCTCCGGTCAGGCGGTCAAGGCAGTAGACACAGCCTTCGAGCGCCGGGGCGAAGACATGCGGCCCGACGATGGCAGCCGCAGCCACGAAACCATCGGGAGAAGGGAATTCCCATTTCTCCTGCAACTCGGACGACAGCGGTGAACCGGAGATGCCTCGCTGATCCGGCGTACCGCGGAAAGAAGTCCAGCTGGTTGTCCCCGGGGCCGTCGGGACGGTGGCATCCGCTGCGGGTCCGGCTGTCCCCGAGGCCATCCTGTGAGTCATTCCGGCTATGGCCAGACTACCCGCAATGTGGGCCAGGGAAAAGCGCCGACTGATCTTGCGTGAGTTCACACTACATACCTCATGGTGTTGAGAATGACATTGCCACTCCGGCCTGTCCAGTTGCAGGAAAACGCCGCTGCCGGCAGCGGGTGACGGCTGTCGACTCAGGGCCTCTAAAGGATTTCGCGAGAGAGTCTGACAAACGCTGTCCTGTCCATTCTTCGGGGGTTAAAGGTCCCTGTCCACTGATTCACCGCATCGGCGGCCAGTTTTTCAATGACCGCATTGTCCGGTCTGGAACCATTCACTTCGGTCAGAGTGCCGGGCAGCCGGGAACGCTGCCGCAGTTCGGTGAAGCCATCGGCGAGCACTTCCGCGTCAGAGCGTGAGTCCCCGGCAACTTTCACCCACCCCGCAGTGCGGGCCAGATCGCGGTAAAGGTCCGGCACGGCAGAGGCGTTCCAGCGGATGACCGGGGGCATGAGCAGGCCGACGGCGACGCCATGCACGGTCCCGAACTGAGCTGTGAGGGGATTTGCCGCGGCGTGTGCCGCCCCCAGCATACTGGTCTCAATCGCCATTCCGGCGAGGAAAGCACCCAACTGCATTCGTCCACGGGCCTCGATCGACCCCGGCTGATTCAGTACGGCAGGGAACGCGCCGGACAGCAGTTCCCAGGCCTGGCGCGCGTACATCTGAGAGATCGGGTTTCGTCTCGTCGTGACGTAGCTCTCCAGCGCATGCGTCATGGCATCGATTCCGGTTGCGGCAGTCACGAATTCGGGCATGGTCACGGTCAGTTCCGGGTCCAGAATCGCCACCCGGCAGGTCGCTTTGGGGTCTCCGCAGGCCATTTTCATATGCGTCTCCGCATCAGCGATCACCGCATACGACTGTGCTTCACTGCCCGTACCCGACGTGGTCGGTACGGCAATCATGGGCAGCATGGGCTTCGTCGCCTTCCCGGTTCCCCGGTAATCGTGCATACGTCCCCCGTTGGTGAGAAGAAAATTTGCTCCCTTGGCGCAATCCAGGCTGCTTCCCCCTCCGAGCCCCACGAGGAGATCGGCCTTCCACGGCCGAGCGAACTCCGTACAGCGATCGACATCGGCTGTGGTCGGGTTCTGAGGCACCTGATCAAATACATGCACCGCGATTCCCGCTGCACGAAGGACTTCTGCCGCAGCCTCGCTGACCCCGATCTGTTTCAGACCGGGGTCCGTGACCAGCAACACCCGACGTCCGCCCAGATCCTGCACAACGGATCCCAGTGATGCCAGAGATCCGGCACCGAAAATGACCCGCGTCCGCGGCTGGAAATCGAAGGGTGGCAATGCCGCGAGTCCACCAGGCTCAGGAATCGCGACCGATTCCGTTTTTTTTCCAGTTGTTGCGGTCTGCATCGTCGTCACACACACTCTTGCGGAATCCGCGTTTCCGTCGTTCGACCTGAAACACGGTGGGTTCATGGGGATGCTGTGATCCGGAGCTGATGCTGACTCGCAGGCCCGAGGCTCCTGCAGCGAAGCACAACTTCTGCTGAAATCCTGTATTCTGCAGACAGAAAGTGACTTCAGAGTCTGCGACCAGAGTCACGTTCCTGCGGTTCAGTACACTGGGGAGACTCAATCCGGCGGGAAAAAAATACACCGAACGCGAATGCCTGTCGCAGAGGGCGGTGCAGGTGCGGCAAATTCGACACCGCTCCCTGCCGCCAGCATACACGGGAGTGCTCACCTTCACAATCATGCCGACGGCTATGACACCTCCGAAATCCGCGTCCCAGGTGTCCGCTGTCTGCGCCTTTCCCGTGACCGTGACCAAAATCTTCGCCACGAATCTTCGCCGCGAAAACAGCAATCCAGAGCGACTCTGCCGGGATCTTCATCTCCCGGGGCAATTCGACCAGCGGGCTGATCCCACACGGAGTTTTTCCGCTTCGGCCATCGTCTTTCCGGCTTGCCGGGACTTGTTCTGCCTTGTGGTTCAGCCAGGTATAATCTGCCGAGATCCCCTCGCGGCATCCGTCGGCGTGTACTAGACTAAACGCCGCGAGGCAGCACTCGCCACAAGATTTGTCTGAAAACGCGGGATGCCGGTGCTCCGTCAGGAACTGTCGGCGTTCCCGCGACGTCTGAGTCACAGTTCCGTTTCACCTGAATGGCTGAGTCTCGTTTATGGACCTGCGCCTTTGTCCATCCTGCGGTCAGTCCGTACTGGATGACGATGCTCAAACATGCCCGTTCTGCGGGGCCGCCATGGATGGATCCGACAAGGGGCGGAAGCCGCCATCGGGCAGGGGGCCTGGAGCAAAACCTGCTGCCAGCCGCAGCGCTTCCGGCGATGGAGCACCGCGGTCAGCTCCTCCGGAAAAATCGGCAAAGTCGGAAGCTCGACCGGTCCAGGCCGGGATGCGTGCGCCGCGGACGCTGTCTGACGATGATGATCCATTCGGAATCGGCGTCAGTGCCACGGCGGGCGAATTCATTCAGGCACTGGCCAAACCGGAGAAAGGTCGACTGCATCGCGTCGTCTGCCCGATGTGCGAACATGCGGGATTCATCGCAAAGTCGGCGATCGGGAAACAGGTTCGGTGTGCCAACGAGAAGTGCATGGTCCCCGTGTTCATTGCCCCGGATCCGGATGCACCGCCGGTGGAACGTGCTCCGCGTCGGCGGGCCACGGCCGATGCGGCTGCCGAAACTCGTGCCGTCGGATCCTCAACCCCGCGAAATAAGCTGATCGTCTATGGGGTCGCTGGAGTGGTACTGCTGGGGCTGACCATCGGACTGGTCCAGTTTCTCAACCAGCCTCCTGCCGCATCGCCCGACCTGTCTCAGCCTGCACCACGGATTGCCGGCGGCGCGGTCGCTGATCCTGAAGCGGAAGCCGCTGCTGCCCAGGCTGCAGCCGCTGCCCAGCAGTCCGCGGCGCAACATGAACCAGGCGAGATTGCCGGGCGCCTGGCCAAACGCATGATCCAGTCCGCGCGGCTGCCGTCGAATCGCGATAAGGCGCTGGCACGCCGGATGACGGGCGATATCTACCTTCGCCTTGAGCAGCCGGCCGAGGCCGCCCAGGAGTTCAGTCAGCTGCTGGCCGTCAATCGTCAGGCAGCGTACTACCAGGTCGAACCGCGACTGGCGAGCTACTGGCGCCATCGCCACTCGGGGGACCTGGCGGCAGCAAAGTCCGACTTCGAACTGCTCCGTCGAGAAGCAGCCACGATCCCGGCGCAGGGGCGTCCCGCACTCGAAGCTGCACTGGGCCTGGCCGCAGCGCTTGTGGCAGAAGGTGGCCTGCCGGCGGCCGCAGAAATGGTGCAGAAACAACAGAAGGACGCCACGATTGTCGCGAATTCTGACGGGCTCAAAAGTGGCGTCTGGTTTTTTACAGCCGCTCGACTCCGGGACATCGGCCGTCTGCCGTTTGCAGCAGCGGACGTGTATGCGTGGCACGACCCGTTGCTCACCGCTGTCGCTGCCGATCTGGCGTGCCACCGTCAATGGGGTGCCGCCATCGCCTGGATTCAGAATCATCCGGGAAAACGGGAATCCGGTGACTCGCTGGCAGTCCTTGCCGAGATCGCTTCGTCCGCGGGTGCCTCTGACGAAGATCTTGCACGCATTGAAACGGCTGCCGGTGCTGCGCACCCGCAGATCGGTCTGCGGGTGCGCAGCGTGATCGCGGCGGAACGCCGGAATGCGGCAGCGCTGGAGTCGATTGGAACTGCCTGGTCAGCGATGCCACCACTTCAGCCGATGTCGCTGCCGAGTATGACCGACATTCTGCAGCTGAACCTGCCCGACCTTCAGGAAATGCGTCTGATCACTGATGGACTGACAGAATATGCGCGAGCCGCGGTGCTCTGCGGAGACAATGCCAGAGCAGAAGACGCAATCCGCCTGCTTACAAGGCGATTTCAGGCCACTGCCCCCGCAACGGCCGAGATCCGCGGTCTGGCACTGGAGTTCGATGGCAAGGAAAACCAGATCAGAAAACGCATCAGCGACGAACTCCGAGTCTCTTCGGACGCTGACATTGCATCGGCGTTTCGCAATTACCACCGGAAAGTCGATTCTCTGACGGCTGCGGCTGAGGATCGGCGTCTGGCTCTTTTCCGATCGCTCAGCCGCATTATCCGGGCGGGCGGGATCAGTTCACTTCAGGCGGTACTCGAAGATTCCGACAGCGGTCTGCGGCCGGAAATCTTCGTTGACGAATCTGTCGGGCTTCTGTTCGCGGCCGCCGTCCAGGGCGGACTGGAGTTTCCCGCAGCAGAAAACAACGTACCGGAACTCAGGGTGGCCGTGCCGGCTCGCAGCGCGGAGATCCAGGAAATTCGCGTGGCACCGCTCATCGTTCAGGCGTGGTTGCTGACCCGACAGGGGCGTCCGGGCGATGCCGCCGTCCGCCTCGAGACGGCCAGTACTGACCTGCCGGGCCTCCGCGAAGTTGTGCTGAACGAAATCATGCAATACGCAGCGGCGCGGGTCTCGCAGCCTGCTCCCGTCTACAACGCAGTCGGCAAATTGCGAAATTCCGGCTGGCGGGAACGCATTCTGGAAGCCGTGTCCCGCCAGATGGCAGCGCGCGGGTTCGAAAAACAGTGTGAAGAGTGGATTGAATCACAGACTTCCATGCCCGGAACAGAAGAAGTCATGGCCTTCTACGGCCTCGCCAGAGCCTTGATCGAACGCCAGCAGACTGTCGCCGCAACCAGCCCGGCAAAACCGTCTTCGCTCTGACGGCTGATTTCCGGACGATCAAAACTCATCGTGCAGTCGGAATTGCGTTCGGCCAGGGAAGTTGCTTCAGCGGGACCAGAACCACTCGCTGCGGCACGCTGCCGGACTCCGTGATGCGCAGATACCCGTCCCGGTGCTCGACTGTCCCGACACCAGCGAAGTTCTCCGGCAGCGGAGCCAGAAATGCCAGGTACGAGCGCTCGTGCGTTTCGCCGGCATCAAGGTAGCCGTACAGCTGACGGTCAAGGATCCGGTGCTGGCGGAGGAGGACACCAAATGGCTGGTGGTAGCCGGTTGTGCCGAATTCCAGTCCTCGTGCCGCCGCCCGCGTCTCGTTCCAGTGCCTCCAGATGTTGAGCCACGGATAGTCCGCGGTCTGCCAGAAATATCCCAGCAGCAGCCTGCTCTCCGACTGACAGGCGGTGACCCATCCGAACCGGACATCATCCGCAAAGACGAATGAACTCACGTCATGACCGTCTTTCGATGCACTGTGGAATCGACGCAGATCCGCGGTCCCGGTCTTCAGAACGACCTGCGGCCAGAGACTCGCCGCATTCTGCGAATCCGGCACAGGTCCGTCCTGAGAAAATCCGAGGTTCGCATTCGAGTCGACAATCGTCGTGTCATCCAGGAACGGCGGAGCAATGGTGGGATGCTGCACCAGATTGTACAGTCGGCCCAGGCGTCCTGTGCTGGTGATGCGCTCCGTCACGATCATCGCGGTCGATGCCACCTCCATCACAATGGTGCGGCTGACGGCCATGCTCGCCAGAGGCAGGCTGCAGGCCATCTCACCTTCCAGGCGTCCGCCCTGCAGCATCACCGGCCGGACCACCTGCCACATCACCTGCGACGCCTCGCCATGAAACGGAATCCCGCGTGCCGCCTCGGCTTCTGATGGTGCTCCCCAGCGATCGAGACACAGGAAGTGGCCCTGCGGTCGTGGAACCGCGACGGCACCCGCTCCCCGTTCCGTGGACACTTCCCAGTTGAGCGGGTTGACCGGATGCTGACTCAGACGAAAATCGATCAGACCGCCGCCATCCAGTGCGAACTCAACGGTTGCCGCATCGCCGCGAAACACGAGGCTGACAGGCTGGTCGGCAGCAACAAATCCCGTCCACAGACACCAGAGACAAAGAATCAAACCGCCGATCCGAGCGGTATGTTTCACGTATCGGTTTAACGGACAGGGAACGCTTCCAAGGTATGGCATGGCTTCGCTGATTCGTTGAAACAGGTTTCCGATGAATGAAGTCGTCGCTGCCGAGTGTCCAGGCCGTCCCGACCACAGGAATCCGGCGTGACACGCGGGACAACGATGTCACGCCGGGTCTGCCTGTGGTGAGTGGCGGAGTGGATCACACAGGCAGCGGTGGATCTGGTGCATGGGGATAGCTCGACGGTACGTAGCTGATTGCCAGTTCGGGTGTTTCCAGCCGCACGCCATTGCGGGAACGCGAGGTCAGAGCGCGATCGAGGATTCCGGAAGTCAGCAGGGTCCGTTCCACCGGGTATGTCGGGCGTCCGGTGTGGATCATGCGTTCGACGGCATGCAGCAGAAATGCAAAATGCGGGTGCCGCGGAACCAGACGTTCTTCTGCCAGGGCTGCCAGGGGCTGCTCCTGTCCCCGGATCGTGACTCCGGCACTGCAGCTTTGCGCAAATCCCGGCAGCATCAGGACTGCAGCCGACAGCCCATCCTGATACTCAAACAGGAACAGGCAGTCCGAGTCCCGCGGCTGTTCTCGAACATCGGCACCGTCAGGTTTCAGCGTCACCTGCAGAACGGCGTCCAGAAGTTCCCTGCGAACCCTGCCCTGGTCGATGGCTGCCCAGGCCGCCGCCCCCGTCAGGCAC
>SYLK01000476.1 GCA_005809115.1 Planctomyces sp.
AAGCACACAACGGCTTCCAAAGCCCGGCCGAACAACTCAACAAACACCGCTATTCAGAACGCTCCTGGCTGGAGAATTTGCTCGTCTCAGCTTCCTGCCACGGTTACCGTTTTCACCACCCCCATAATGCGTGACGGTCAGGATAATTCTGAGCCTGTCATCTTTCTGGGGGGTGTCAAAGTCGAAGCCGAACATGGCGGCCCGCTGAACATACTCGGCCGGTATCTCCTCGAAGACGGCCACAATCCAAGGCTCATTGTGGCGCAAGCCCTCGGCGATGAATTGTGTGGCGAGTATTGACTTGCCTGAACCGGACGGCCCGGCCAGCAGCAGGCTGTCCCCTTCCGGGATGCCGCCGCCCATCAGTGCATCGATTGCGCCCACGCCAGTAGAAAGCCGCCGACGGCCCTTGACCTGACCTGCTTCTCCGACAAGGCCGAATGTGCGCGGGAAAGTCTGCAGGCCGGAGCGGGTGATGCGGAAGGTGTGCAGGCCGGGCACGGACTCCTGCCCGCGCAGCTTCATAACCTGCATCTTGCGGACGATCGAGTTGCGCTCGACACTCTGGTAGAGCCAGAACAGCCCGTCCGCCACAGTAAAGATCGGGTTGTCGCGCATTTCGCCCTCAATGTACTCGCCGATCAGGAACGTGGTGGCCTGCCAGCTGGTCAGGTGCAGCGCCAGGCGCTGGACGAAGCCCTGCAGCTCCATTTCGTTCACGCTGTTCAGCGCCTTTCGCACCACGGTGCGGAACGAGTCGACGACGACGATGCTCGCGTTGGACGCCTCGACCTCTCTGATGATGGTATCCAGGACCGCGCCGAGATCCTGGTTCAGAACGACCTGGCTGAGATTGATGAAGCGGATCACTCCGTCCATTTTGGCAGTATCGAAAAACGTGAACTGTTGCTGGTAGCGAAGCATCTTGATGGCCGGTTCGCCGAGGACGGTGAAATACAGCGCCGGCCGCTCCGGGGTCGCGTTGGCGAACATGAGCTGATGGGCCAGCGTGGTCTTGCCGCAGCCGGGTGCGCCAGCGATGATGTTGAAGGAAAACTCGGGCAGGCCGCCGCCGAGAATTTCATCAAGTCCCGGCACACCGGTGGGCAGTTGCCGAATGGTGACTCGATCGCTGCCTGGCTGATCATTTGCCTGAGCCTGTCCCTCGGTGCTCACCAATCCGTCTCCCATTTTAAATTGCATTCGTCCAGCGCTGTGTCGGACCAGGGCTCCCGCACCAGCATCAACGTGAGGGGTTGACCGATAAAGGTAACCAGCAGCCAGAGAAGATGCGCTGTAATCGCGACCGCCGCGGCGTCACCTGCTGCACCAGTTCCCTTGTCGGCGACGAGTCGTTCAAATCCTTCCAGGCGACCGTCCGCACCAACCCTGACACTTTTCAGTGAAGGCACGTCTCGACTGGCCAGCAGCAGCGCTCGCCGCAGCAGTGATGAGAAGCCGTCGAACCCGGCGAATTTTGTCAGAGAAGTCTGCAGCTTCTCGATCACCAGCACCGCCTCAGTGACGGGCGGAGTCGAGGCGGTCCTGCTCGCTGCAAGCAAACGCCGTGCCAGGTCCTGCGTGGATGGAGACGGCGTACCCATATTCGTTATTATGCTTATCAGGATCTCGGTTTCAAAACGAGACAGGCAGGACGTTTCCCATCACGACGGATGCATGACTCCTGATGCAGCCGCAATCTTGGCGCATCGCCCGGAAGACCTCCACAAGCCCAGCCACTTCGCCCTGCGCAATGCCCTTCGGGGATTCAACTCGTCTGGACGCCGAACGCCGATTCTCGTCGTCGACGAGTGTGACAGGCCTGGCGACACGTGATCAGAGAGGATTACCGCTCGATTTGTCGATATCCCGTTGTTCGGCGAATATCGGGGTGATGCAGTCGTGGCCTCTCATACATAATGCGTCGTTCGTTTCTGACTTTGAACCGGAACCGTCTCCGGGGAGGAGATGTGTGAGTATCACGATCAACGGAGCAGCCGTCAAGTGTGAACAGTTGAGGCAGGTCGTGGTCCGGTGCAGGACACAGCAGCGGACGGCCGCGAGCGGCGTCCGGGCGAGCACGATCTTCTGAACTCGGTACAACACGCCTGGCAGCCGCGATTTCCGCAGTTTCGAGCGTAACCACTCCGGGTTCTCAGTCAAAGTCCTGCGCGCGGGCAGTCCGGCCAAAGCGGTGTGCGCTAAATTCAGTCACAACATCGCGACTGAATTGCCCGGATTCGAGCCCTGGTTCAGGACATGTGCTGGAGTTTAGTGATTCCAGAGCGGGTATCGCCCGACTTCAGCAGGTAAGACTTGAACGCCGGAGCAGAGAGTTGCGGTTTTGCGGGAGCACCTGATCGAGAGATGCCGGCCTCGCAGGTCTGTGACACGCACGGAGTGCGGGCGGTCGACTTCTGCAGCTGGCAATAACAGTCCGTTGCCAACGGAGAAGCCGCCTTTGAACGCAAGCCGAATCCGGCTGATGTTACACGGCGGGAGTCGGCTGTCTGCTGATCGTCGCCAACTGGATCATCCGCCGAACTGCCACTATACTCCTTTCGTCGCCGATCTGATCTCCGCACGCCTGTTCTCCGTACTCCGCGAAGACTGGCTTGTTCCCGAGGATGACTGGTGGAAAATTGACGGGAAACATGCATGAACACGGCTGCCGAATCCCGCTTTTCTGTGCGTGTGACCAAGGACACGCTGGTGTTCAGTGCGGCGCACTTCATTACCTACCGGGGCGGAGTGTGTGAGCGACTGCACGGTCACAACTGGCGCGTCGAAGCGGCAATTGACGGAGCCCTCGACGAGAACAGCTATGTGTTCGACTTCATCGAACTGCGCGACGGTCTCATGGCGCTCGTGGCGGAGATGGACCATCGCGTGCTGCTGCCCCTGGAGCACCCCCGGATCGCCGTTGCCGTTTCCCCGGACGGTCAGGAAGTCGTGGCTCAGTTCGAGAACCGGCGGTGGGTGTTCCCTCGGGAGGATTGCCTGCTGCTGCCCGTCGCCAACACCACGGCCGAGCTGATTGCCCGGTATCTGGCGGAACATCTGACCGATCGCCTGCAGCTGCGGCGCCGCGTCGGGCTGGTCGGTCTGCGAATCAGCGTCGAGGAAAACTTCGGCCAGTGGGCCGACTTCCATATGCCACTTCCAGGACTGTCTCTTCAGGAGGACATCGGATGAATGTGAACCACGCCTCGTATCACCCCTCGGTTCTCCTTGCGGGATTTGTCCTGCTGCTCCCGATGGCTCGCGAACTGCCTGCCGGGGAGCCGGTGCGGCATCGCATCCTGATGGTCGAATACAATCCGGCGGGAAAGCACCGTCTGCTGGAGGTGTCGCCGGACGGGCAGCTGGACTGGCAGCACGACACTCCCGGCCTCTGTGTCCAGTTCGAACGCCTGCCGAACGGCCATATTCTCTACGGGTATGGCGGGAAATCCACGGGCGCACAGGAGATTGATCGGGACGGCAAGGTCATCTGGAGCTACCGCAGCCACTGCCCGGAAGCACTGTGCTTCGATCGCCTCGAGAACGGAAACACCCTGATCGTCGAGACCACGCCCCTGCAGGTTGTCACGGTCAATTCCGCCGGCCAGGTCGTTGAGACGCTGCCGCTCACCACGACCGATACCAACTTCCATTCGCAGGTTCGCCGCATTCAGCGTCTTGAGAATGGAAACACTCTGGCCGCACTGTCGGGGGAAGGTGTGGCTCGGGAATTTCGCCCGGATGGTTCAGTCGCGTGGGACTGGGGGCATGCCAGATGGCTGTTTCAGGCCCTGCGACTGCCGGATGGAAATACTCTGATCTCGTGCGGAACCGATAACCGTCTGGTCGACGTTGATGCGGCCGGCAAAATTGTGTGGGAACTGAAACCCGACGATATCCCGGAGGTCGGGATGATCTGGCCGACCAGTGTCGAGGTCCTGCCGAATGGCAACCTGCTGGTGGCGAATTTTCTGCATGGCCGAAAGGAACCCGGGGCGCATTGTTTCGAAGTGACTCGGCAGAAGGATGTCGTCTGGCAGTTTGCCGATCGCAGTCTGGTCAACGCCATCGTTCAGGTGTCGATCATCGACGACAAATAAGGACCTCTGAGGGCCAGCCGGGAAATCCGTTGCACAGCGATTCGAGTCAGACAGGTGAAGTGCTGCTGCCCCGGAATCACGCTGCGGCAGTACCGGCTGGTCCTGATGATGCGTCTCAGTGACCCGCCAGCACTCGGGCCACCAGCGGTTTGGCGAATTCCTGCCACAGCTCCTCAGTCTGCGTCTGCGAGCAGCTGCCATCGTGCGCAATGAACCGGTACCGCGTGACGTGTGGCTTTGAGGGGGTAATCTCCCAATCCCCAAGGTGTGATGGTGAATAGACCATGTATGGCATCGTGGGATGAATCCGCAGCGGCTCCGGAAATCGGAAGTTGTCGGGGTGGGTCAGGATCGTGATTCCGGCCGTCTGGTCACCGACTCGCCCCGACAGATCACACCACCGGGTGCGGGTGTGATTTCCACTGATGCGGTCAGAGCCTTCGGCCGTTACGAAGGTCGCGTTTCCGGTCGTCCACTGCGTGGCGCCGCGGAGTGCCATTCCCCCGTAGTGGTAGTTCAGGAGCCGGACGGTACTGTCTGACGCGCACTGAAGTTCCGACGCGACGTCGAAAACGAAGGCATCACACTGTGGTAACGTCGGATTCCAGACGCGGACGGTCCACGTCTCGCTGAGCGCCGTCTTCTCGGTTCCCGACGAGAGATCCACATGGTCATGGACAGTCTGGAATTCCGCGAACACAGAGCCCTCAGCCACGTGCCTCAGCTCCCG
>SYLK01000477.1 GCA_005809115.1 Planctomyces sp.
ACGTCTTTCGCGATCCCTGTTCCGCGTTCCTGCTCAGCGTACCCACCCGGTGTTGTCACCCGATTCGGGGTTCCCGCCATGCTCAGCCTCATCGCGCAGTCCCGGCCGTCCAGGGTGCCGATGCGCCGGCGTGAGGCCATGCGTGTCGGCGGGCTGAGCGCATTGGGATTGTCGCTGCCGATGTGGAATGCGCCCACGGCGGCTGCCGGGGCAACTGCAGGCGATGCAAGCCAACGTGTCGGGTCGGCAAAATCCTGCATCGTCCTGTTTCTGATGGGAGGTCCGCCACAACACTCGACGTTTGATCCCAAACCGGAAGCACCGGCGGAGGTCCGTGGGGAATTCGGGGCGATCCGAAGCGTCGTTCCGGGACTCGATCTGTGTGAACTCTGGCCACGCACAGCGCGGCTGACTGACCGGATGGCCATCCTGCGAGCCATGTCCACAGCCGATAATGCTCATTCGTCAAGTGGCTACTTCATGATGACGGGACAGCCCCATGTGCCGATGAACTTTGAGAATGCCAATCCGGGATTTCCCAACGATTATCCGAATCTGGGGGCGATTGTGCGCCAGCTGTCGCCGGCTCGCAGTCCGCTGCCCGCCGCCATCCGACTGCCCCATCGCATTTTCAATACAGATGGGAGCGTCTGGCCCGGACAGGACGGAGGATTTCTGGGTCAGCATGTCGAGCCCTGGCTGCTGAACTGCCAGCCGGCCACTTCTGGCTTCCGCATCGACGAATTCCGACTCAGCCAGGACGTTTCTGAACAGCGACTGCAGGACCGGCGGAAGCTGCTGGCCCATGTCAACTCGCGACTGCAGCAATCGCGGCAGCTGGCGGTTGTGGACAATTACGGCACACTGACCGACAGGGCATTTGAAGTGCTGGGATCTCCTGCGGCCCGGCGGGCATTCGAACTGACGCTGGAGTCCGATGCCGTCAGAGATCGCTATGGCCGATCACAGTTCGGCCAGAGTGTCCTGACCAGCCGGCGTCTGATCGAAGCCGGGGTTTCACTGGTTCAGGTGAACTGGTTTCGAGGTCCGGATGAGCCTTCTGACGCCCCCTGCTGGGACAGCCATGCCCGGGAATCCCTGCGCCTGAAGTCCGTCTTATGTCCGCCGGCCGATCAGGCATTGTCAGCTCTGATTGAAGATCTGGATTCGCGAGGCCTGCTTCGGGAGACGCTGGTGGTGGTCATGTCAGAGTTCGGACGAACACCGCGGATCAATGCGGCGGCGGGCCGTGATCACTGGGGCCACGTGTTTTCGGTGGCGCTGGCGGGAGGTGGAATTCAGGGCGGCACGGTCTACGGTGCCTCGGATGCCATCGGTGCCTTTCCGCAGGACAGCCGCGTCGCGCCGCATGATCTGACGGCCACCATTCTGCACTGCCTTGGGTTGAATCCTCAGGCAACCATCCGTGACACGCTCGGAAGGCCGCTGCCGGTCAGCCGTGGTGAAGTGATTCACTCGATCTTGTCATGAACCATCGTACAGTCGTCGGCCGGCATGCCACAGATGGTGGTTCCAGCGGCCGGGCGAGCGCAGTGCGGCAACTCCGTGACGTGGATGTGCCAACCGAGTTCCGGCTTCATCAATGCCGGATTGATGATGTTGTCGTTCAGAATTAAGAACCCCTGTCAAAACCTCCGTGGCCGCGTTGCTTCGAGAGTGGTCGAGATGCCAGGAAGAGTGACGAAGCGACACATGTCGTCGAAGAGCGATGACGCCGGAGACCGGCCGCTCTCGAAGCAACCCTGCGGGACGTTTGCGGTGACGTCTCAAACCGCGTCACCCAAATCGGACCCGGGTGTATCGAGGCGCATCGCGAAGTGAATCTGCCGAGCGACTTCGACGAAGCCCACCGACGGATACAAGTGCTGGCCGACGGGATTCTGGTCCAGTGTCTCGATTCGCGCCAGCCGCAGACCCTGATCGCGGAAATGCTGAATCGCAGACTCCAGCAGCTTTCGCCCGACACCCCGGCCGCGGTGGTCCCTGTGCACGGCGAGGTTCGGGATGAAGCCGACGCTCGCCTCGCGATCCATCCATGTGGTGATGAAGCCGGCGATCTGCCCATCGATCGTCGCCACGAAGACGCCCGCCGGATCGCGGCGGAGATCATCGTCCAGATGCCGGCCTTTGCGCCACTGCCAGTCGCATTGGCCGGTGCTGCCGAGGCGGCCGTCAATATTCTGGTCGATGGAAACGCCGTCAAAGCTCTCGACGAGAATTCTGTACAGCGATTCCCTGTCGCCCGACTGCAGGGGACGGATTTGGAGGGACATGGCAAATCCCCGGGAAAAGCAATGCGGGGCGGAGCGAGGCGACACATGATCCGAACGATTTGCGATGCTGAAAAACGTCGCGGCAGACGCAGGTCTTTTCAGAGCCACTCTATGTCTTGCGGGGTTTTGCGAATTCGTTCGCGTCTGTGCGTGGTGGTCGAGTACCGGAGGCGGGGGTCGAACCCGCACATGGAATTACCCATACCGGATTTTGAATCCGGCGCGTCTGCCATTCCGCCACTCCGGCAATACCTCGCCACTCGGCCGACGCCCCGACGTCAGCAATGTGTGAACGTCCGATGAACGTCTGAACCTCTGAACCGCGCATTCAACCCGCGGACGGTATCCGAACTCCCATCGCTTCGCAAGCACCGAATCGACCTCGCGACACGCGATTTGCTGGCCCCCGACACGGATTTCCCCCCGTTCTGCTCCGGACCTCGTCGCCTGGCGTTTGAAATTCCGGTGACCGTTGGGAAGAATGCAGGAGCGAGGTTGTGACAGCGGCGGAACCCGACAGGTTCGGCCTGAACCGACCCGCGCAACACGAGCCCACGGAAAATACCGAAGAACCGAATACCGGATACCGACTGACTTTCCCAATATCAAAGGAATTCACAATGACTCTGCCTCTGAGCCCTGCCTGCACACTGGCTGTCCTGCTGCTGGTCCCACTCGCACCGAACCGCACTCAGGCCGACGACAAACCTGACACGGCCGAGACGGAGAACGCCGTGGAATCCGTCAAACTGAAGGACCTGACACTGTCACTGCCGAAATCGTGGAAGGCAGCAGCCAACTCGTCCACGATGCGGCTGGCAACTTACGAAATTCCTCCTGTGGAAGGGGACACCGAGGCGGCGGAACTGACGGTGTTCACGTTTCCCGGTGGCGGAGGAGAACTATCCGCCAATATCACTCGCTGGATCGGACAGTTTTCCGCCGAAGGACGTGAAGTGCAGCTTCGCAAGGGCACGGCGGGGGACAATGCCTACTACGTAGCCGATATCAGCGGCACGTATCAGAAGCCCAAGGGACCACCGGTGCTGCGGCAGACCGTGCCGGCGCCCGGTTACCGGATGCTGGGCGTAGTGATCGAACTGGAAGAAAAAGGCGTCTATTACCTGAAGCTGGCCGGTCCGGATGCGACGGTCAAGGTGCAGGGTGAAGTATTTCGCAAGTCCTTCGGCGGCCGTGCAGAAGGCGAAGAAGACTACGAACTCTGAGTGTCAGGCGATGACTTCCGACAC
>SYLK01000044.1 GCA_005809115.1 Planctomyces sp.
ACCCGTCGAACCCAGAGAATCATTGCCGGCGCCCCCCGAAACCATTGCATTGCCGCTGATCAGAACGTTGCGGCTGAACAGAAACGCGTCGTTGCCACGCCCCAGATGTGCCGTCACCCGACCACCGAACATGGTACTGCCAGTGGCCACAATAAACCGCGCTGTCCCGCCGTTGATCGTGGTGTTATTCAGCCCCCGGACCACGACATTCCCATCCAGCACCGACATTTCCACCGTATGGTCCAGTGCATCGCCCTCAATCCGCAGTTGGGAACCCGTGAGCGTCAAAGTCGCGTTCCCCGCCAGCATCCGACGGTCTTCCAGAGGCTGTGTCTCCGTGACCATAATGCGGCGGTTTCGCTGGCTCCGACTGCGGTTCGTACGCGAAAAAAACATCGTTTCAGTCCCCGTCGCACAGATACTCACTGGAAAACCACGAAGTCAAACGTATCGATCAAATCGGCTGGAGCGACCGTGTCGGCGGAATTTCACTCGCCATCCCGTTAACCAGCGCGCAAAGCCCCCATCTTGGCAATAATGACCCCAGGCGCAGAAAAAATCGCTCAGGAATTCCACTTTTTGGCGGAATTGATGCAAATAAGGCGGGCGTCGGGGCCGGTGGAGCGGGTTCGGTGGAGCGGCGACGACAGAGCGCGCCAGACTCACCGCGAACTTCGCCCCCCGACCACGCACCGGTCCGGAGCTGTCACGCCGGAGCGGAGTGTGCTGCCACGACGTCCTGCACAAACTGCTGCAGCAGGCCAAGTGACCGATGCGCATCCTCATCCGTCAGGCACATCGGCGGACTGACTCGAATGACCTTCCCGGCCAGTGGCCCCAGCAGATGGATCCCCTCGTTGCGGTCGTTTCCGCGATAGCATCGCTCCACGATGGCCACGGCCACTTCGGAAGGTTCCAGACGGCCCACAGGGCCGCATTCGAGCCCGAAGACCATTCCTTCACCACGCACACTGACGACCGCGCCTGTCGTCTTCAGGCGACACAGTGAGTCGCGAAAGATCTGATGCAGATGTCGCGTTCGTTCCAGGATATCGCTCCGCTCAAACTCGTCGAGTGTCGCCAGCACTGCGGCACACGACATCGGGTTGGCACTCCACGTATCTGATGTCGCACCGTAACCCATCATTTCCAGGACCCTGCGGGGACCCGCAGCGGCACTGACCGGAACACCATTCCCCAGCCCCTTGCCAAGACAGACGAAGTCCGGTTCGATGCCGTACGTTTCGTAGGCATACATGTGTCCCGTGCGACCAAAATTCGACTGCACTTCGTCCAGAATGAACAGGATTTCGTGTTCGCGACAAAAACTCTGCACCAGCTGCAGCCACGCCGCCGGAGGATGATAACTGCCACCGCCACCAAGATACGGCTCCGTGATCAGAGTACCTATGGTGCCGTGCGTTTCCCCCCAGATCCGGTCGAGTTCCGCTCGCCAGGGCGCCGGATCCCACGGCTTCGCGGGGTGCTCCAGATCCGAACACTCCTCCCGCGGAAACGCAATGAACCGCACGCGTGGATCCCGTTCCGGATCCTGTTCGCTGCCAGTCACCGCGCCTGCCAGTCCCTTCTTGCCGTGAAAACCATACCGTGTCGCCAGAATTCCGGGACGCGTGCGATCGTACTGCATGCAGGCCCAGATCGCCTTCTGCACTGCTTCGGAGCCGGAAGCTGCCCAGACAACCGATTCCAGTCGACCTCCACCCGGCGACGATCGGAGACTGGCCAGCAGCCGGCGACAGGCCTCGGCCTCCAGTTCCGTCACCGCGTTGTAGGCTGTCAGAGATACTGCCTGGACAAATCCGTCCTCGTCCGATGAAATCGTCTGCGGTGTCCATCCCAGATAACCGGCAAATCGCTTCAGCCACCGTCTGGGGTTATGTCCCAGATTCGCGACCAGGACTCCCGAGGAATAGTCGAATAACTGACGACCTTCCGGGGTCCAGTGAAACACGCCCGCGGAGCGACTCAGCACTGCCTGACTGGGTGTATACGTTCTGAGCGAATGCGGCTCAGAGATGGCAATCATGTCACGTACTGCGTTCGACCGGGGTTCCTGGTCGAAATGTACGGCAAACGAAGTCATTTTCTGATCCATGGCAACAGTCAACTCCCACAGAAAAATGGCAAGCCCTGCTCGCCCGTTTGTCATCACCAGGATCGTCAGGCGTGCTGACTCAGGACCGGCCAAAAAATCAGTTGAACAAGCTCAGGAAAACTTCGGCCGCATGAATCCTGCACCTCGAACGCGGATTCGCTGGATCCGTTCATCAGCTGGCCGATGATTTCATGCAGCAATTTTACGGTCAAGACGAAACATTCAGGTTCACCCCTGTCACACACCAGCGTGATTCTGGTCAGGGGGCGCTGCGCTTCCCTGACCAGACAATTTGTTCAACTTGTTTTTTGGCCGGTCCTCAGCCGACCGGCGTCTGATCGACCGGCAGTCCGGCTTCCTTCCAGCCCCGAAATCCGCCGTCCATGGAAATAACCTGATTGTAGCCCATCTGCTGCAGATTGTGGGCTGCCAGCACCGATCGGTATCCTCCGCCACAATACAGCACGATCGGTGTGGCCGGATCCGGAATCCGGACTTCGATGTCCCGCTCGATTACGCCTTTTCCAAGATGAACCGCTCCGGGAATCCGCGCTGCTGCGAATTCGCTCTCTTCTCTGACATCCACCAGCCAGAATATCTCGCCACGCGCCCTGCGGTCGGCCACATCCCGAACACGGCATTCGGTGACCCGGGGGCGGATCGCGTCGACCAGCTTCTCGAACCGCTCTCCATGTTTTGCTGCCATGGTACTCTGAACCTTGCAATCATCGGGCTGTCATTGCCGCGATCCCGGGACAGGGGGGCTATCGGGGCGCGACGATCAGTCATCGGCCCCGGTTTCCAGAACTGACAGGAAGGCTTTCTGAGGAATCTCGACCTCGCCGAACTGTTTCATTCTCTTCTTGCCTTCCTTCTGTTTCTGGAGCAGTTTGCGTTTTCGCGTGATGTCTCCTCCATAACATTTGGCGGTGACGTTTTTGCGGAGCGCGGAGATTGTCTCACGAGCGATGACGCGCGCTCCGATGGCGGCCTGCAGCGCGATTTCGAACTGGTGTTTCGAAATCTCGTTCTTGAGTCGTTTGACCAGGGCTCGCCCACGCCGTTCCGCAGTCGAACGATGGACAATCGTGGAAAGGGCATCCACGCGGACTCCCTTGACCAGGATGTCCATCTTCACCAGGTCCGCGGCCTGAAATCCAGTGACTTCGTAGTCCATTGTCCCGTAGCCGCGAGTCACACTCTTCAGTTTGTCGTACATGTCATAGACAATTTCACTCAGCGGCAGCTCGTAGTGCAGCTGGGCACGCTTCGGCCCCAGAAACTCCGTGTTCCTGAACACGCCGCGACGATCCTGACACAACTGCATGATCGCCCCGACGTTCTCCGAAGGCACGATGAAAGCTACCTTCGCGATTGGTTCCCGAAAGTCCTCGATGATGCCGGCATCCGGGACATCCTGCGGGTTGTCGATGGTGAGCAGCTGGCCGTCACGCGTCAGAATCTCGAATGTCACGTTCGGAGCAGTCTGGATCAGATCCATGTCCTGCTCGCTCTCGAGCCGCTGCTGCACGATTTCCATGTGCAGCATTCCCAGAAAGCCGCAGCGAAATCCAAATCCCAGCGCGTCGCTGGTTTCCGGCAGGAACGTGAAGCTCGAATCGTTCATCGACAGCTTCTGCAGCTCCTCTCGCAGCGTCTCAAACCCGGTGGCGTCAATCGGATACATGCCGCAGAACACCATCTGCTTGGGTTTCTGATAACCAGGCAGCGGCTTGTCCGTTCCACCATGAAACAGAGTGACGGTATCACCCACTGTCACCAGGCTCAGATCCTTGATGCCGGACAGCAGATAACCGACCTGACCCGGTTCCAGCGTGTCGCACGGCCGCATCTCAGGACGAAACTGTCCGATCTCCAGCACTTCACTGACGACGCCTTCGCGCATGAATCGGATCTTCTCACCACGGCGAATCGTGCCGTCCACGACCCGCACGTGCGTGATCACCCCGCGGTAATTGTCGTACTTCGAATCAAATACGAGCGCCTTCAATGGTGCATCCCGGTTCCCTTTTGGCGGTGGAATCCGTCGGATGATCGCCTCAAACACCGACTCAATGTTCAGTCCGGCCTTGGCGCTGACCCGCAGCGCATCCGAGGCGTCCAGACCGAGCACCGTTTCAATCTCTTCCAGCACTTCATCCACCCGAATCACGGGCAGATCAATTTTGTTGAGTATCGGCACGATCTCCAGATTGACGTTGATCGCTGCGTAAGCATTGGCCACCGTCTGCGCCTGAACCCCCTGAAATGCGTCCACCACCAGCAGCGCCCCCTCGCACGCCGCCAGACTGCGATTCACCTCATAATGAAAGTCCACATGCCCCGGCGTGTCGATCAGATTCAGTTCATACATCTGACCGTTCAGCGTGTAATTGATCGTGACGGATCGTGCCTTCACCGTGATCCCGCGCTCCCGCTCGATCGCCAGATCGTCCAGAACCTGCTCACGAAACTCGCGCTCCGTGATCGTGCCGCTCTTCAGCAGCAACTGATCAGCCAGCGTGCTCTTGCCATGGTCAATGTGAGCAATAATGCTGAAATTGCGAATGAACTGTGAGT
>SYLK01000478.1 GCA_005809115.1 Planctomyces sp.
CGATTTTGCAGTGGATCAACAACCTGCTGGTCAAGTCCAAACCGGCCATGCACCGCCGGACCTTTCTGAAACCGCTGCATCAGACGTCGGAATTCTGCAGTACCTGCCATAAGGTACATCTGCCCGAAGAGCTGACTCATTACCGTGATTTTCTGCGGGGACAGAATCACTACGATTCCTGGCTGCTGAGTGGTGCGTCCGGCCACGGAACCCGCAGTAACTATTACGGCATGTGGGCGTCTGTGAATTGCGCGTCCTGTCACATGCCGGCCCGCGAGTCTGCCGACTTCGCTGCCCGTTTCATCCGAGATCCGACGCGCCCCGACCTGAATCATCTCAGCATTCACAGCCACCTGTTTCCCGGCGCGAATACGGCACTCCCATTCCTGCAGGACAAACCCGACATCGTGGCCCTGCATCAGCAGTTTCTGCAGAAGGCGGCCCGGGTCGATCTTGTGAATATCCGGGAGGAAGAATCGCCCGAACCGCTGGCCAACCTGCCCCTCCGACCCAACCTGCCGTCGCTGAAACCCGGGCAGACTTACATCCTTGAGACGACTGTGCGGAATCTCGGCGTCGGCCATCAGCTCACGCAGGGAACGGCAGACTCGAATGAACTGTGGCTCGAAGTCAGAGTATCCAGCGGCGACGAACTGATCGCGCACAGTGGCCGGATAGATGCGGATGGCCACGTGGATCGCGATGCGCATTTCGTTAATGCCTGGGTACTCGATCGCGACGGCCGTCGTATCAACCGGCGAAATCCTCAGGACATCTTCACGGTGCTGTACAACCACCAGGTCCCGCCCGGATCAGCCCAGCTGGTGCGACACCGGCTGGAGCTGCCGGACGAGCTGCCCGGTCTCGTATCCGTGGAGGTCAGTCTCCGGTACCGCAAGTTTGACCAGACTTACATGGACTTCGTGACTCGGTCCGCTCGCCCCGGTGACCTGCCGATTCGCGGGCATGCTGCCGGGCAGCCATATCGCAATCAGCTGCCGATCACGACCATGGCCAGCGACAAGGTCATCTTTCCCGTCGAAGGCTCGGGCCTGAAACCGCCCGCACAGGAATTTCCCATCGCCCGCGACCATATCTATATGCGACGCAACGATTATGGCCTGGCTCTCCTCGCACAGGGAAACGGCATTGAGGCGATGGGAAATCGCAGTGCCGATGTGACACAGGCCGAGAAACTGTTTACGGAACTGCGGCGACTCACCGGCTACATCGACGTCCAGATGCACCAGGCTCGCGTCCTGCTCATGGAGGGACGCCTGACGGATGCAGTCGCTGCCATCGAACGGCCGTCGGAGGCCATCAAGCCCCTGTTTTTCTACGCGCCAGTCTATGCGCCCTGGGCCCTGAACTGGGTGAATGGTGTGCTGAATCGAAAGCTCGGAAATGCCGAAGCTGCCATCCGGAATTTCCGTCTGATTCTGAGTCAGCGGACGGAAAGCATGCAGGAACGAGGATTCGACTTCCAGCCCGACTACGTCCTGCACAATGAACTCGGACAAGTTCTGTTCGAGCAGGCACGCCGATCCACCGATCCGCAGCAGCAGCAAACGCTGCTGGAGGAAGCGGTTCGGGAATTCGAAGTCACGCTTTCACTGGATCCGGAGAATGCCACCGCCCATTATAATCTGGGCCTGCTCTTCCGGAGGCTCGGGGATTCCGAACGTGCCCGACGGCATCACACCGAACACCAGCGATATCGACCGGATGAAGTCGCCTGGTCCGTCCGTCAGCAGAAGGCTCGCCAGGCAGATCCGGCGGCAAACCGTGCGGCCGAAGGAATCGTGATCTATCCGCTGAAACGCATTCCCCTCGCCAGCGACCGCGAGGCCGATTCATCCCAAAATCTCCCGGAGACGGTACAATAATAAGGACCGGCCAAAAAACAAGTTGAACAAACTCATGAAAACTTCGGCCGCATGAATCCTGCGCCTCGAATTCGGATTCGCTGGATCAGTTCATCAGCTGGCCGATGATTTCATGCAGCAATTTTACGGTCAAAACGAAACCTTCAGGTCCAGCCGCTGTCACACACCCGCGTGATTCTGGTCAGGGGCGCTACGCTTCCCTGACCAGACAATTTGTTCAACTGATTTTTTGGCCGGTCCTAAGCGATGCATCGTCTCGCTCCAGCAACCGGGGACAACGGGCGTCATTGATTGATGCCGCTGGCAGGTTTCATTTTAGTCGCTGAGCGGCTCGCCTGCGCAGTTTCGCAGTTGAGAATTCAGAAGGTCAGGTCGATGTTGCTGTACGACAGATCCTCGTGCCAGCGTTGATGCGGACCATCAGACTGAACAAAACCAGTGCCCTTCTTCGACGGAGCCCGGCAATTCTGGTGCAGCCGGCCGGCGTTTCGCAGGACTCGATACACACATGAAGGGATGACGGCCACGATGTCGTGATCGTCGAGAATCGCCTGCCGTTCTCAGGCCTCGATCCGGAAGTCACGGGGGATCTCTCCGCTGAATCTGGCCCCTTTGTCAGGCTCTGAAGGAGAACGCCGGAAAGGATTCAGCGGCGGTCGCAACCGCTGGTTTCGCAACGGGGTGGACCCCTCCTGCACTGGCCACGACCCGCAATGACAGGACGCTGCTCATTCGGAGTCGATCCACAAACCGGACCGTCTCGGAAACGTCGAAGAACGGCGGCCTGATGGTTCTTTCGATTGCCGGGCTTTTGTTCTGTGCCAATCCGGCAACGCTTTCGTTATCATGGCATCCCGCGTCGAGCAGTACCGGGGAACATTGTTCCCGTTTCTGCTTCAGACTGTGTTACAAGATTATTCAGGGGTGCCCCACTATGTCTGGTTCTCGCTTTGCGACGTCTCGTCGTGGATTTCTTCAGGGAGCGGCAGCGACGGGAGCTGCGGCCATCTGGGCTCCTTCATCGTCCCGCGCTTTCGGATATTTGTCACCGAACGACCGCCCTGTATTCGCGACGATTGGTCTGCGAAATCAGGGCTGGACGATAACAGAAAAGTCTCTCCGTTTTGCTGATTTCGCTGCGCTGGCCGACGTCGACTCGAACGTTCTGGGCGTCAACATCGAGAAGACTGACAAGGCTCAGCAGAAGAAACCCGACGGTTACGCAGATTATCGCAGGGTACTCGATCGCAAAGATATCGATGCAGTCATGATCGCGACGCCCGATCACTGGCACACAAAGATCGCTGTCGAAGCCATGCTGGCTGGCAAGGATGTGTACTGCGAGAAGCCGCTGACACTCACCATTGACGAAGGGAAGCTCATCGAAAAGGTTGTGAAGCGGACCGGCCGTGTTTTCCAGGTCGGCACCATGCAGCGCAGCGAATTCGATAATCGGTTCCTGACTGCCGTGGCACTGGTCCAGCATGGTCGCATTGGAACGGTGCAGCGAGTCACCTGCGGCATCGACACGATGGAAGCATCCCCCGTGATCCCTGTCGCACCGGTTCCGGAAGGACTGGACTGGGATTTCTGGCTTGGCCCCGCGCCTCAGGTGGACTACCGCGCGCTGCCACAGCTTCGCGAAGGATATGGTGGCGGAGTACCACTATTCAGCAATTGCCATTACTCGTTTCGCAACTGGCATGAGTATTCCGGTGGCAAACTGACGGACTGGGGGGCTCACCATGTCGACATTGCCTGCTGGGCTCTGGGAGCATCTGAGACTGGCCCGAGCAGGGTTACGCCGCTGCAGTTCGCTCTGCCTGTGAAGTATCAGGACGGACATCCGACAGCTCAGGATCAGTATAACGCCGCCACGACATTTCGCATCAAA
>SYLK01000479.1 GCA_005809115.1 Planctomyces sp.
ACACTCGCCGCCGGAATTGCCTCCGCCCTGACGAACACTTCCGGGATTCGATGAGCCTGGACGACCGCCTCCACCTCCGCCTCCGGAGCCACCTTTGCGAGTCCCTCCTTTGCCCCGGGAATCCGCCACGGCCAGGTCATCCGCATTGGCAATGCCGCATTGGAACTGTCCGACGGAACTGAGAACAAGTGCCACACCGCAACAGACAGCGGCATTCCAGGATACCCGTTTCATAACGCGATCCTCCAGAAAAAGTTGTAACAAGGCAGGAAGCGGCACCCGGAGTCATCTGTGATTGCCGAGCCGACGCGAGAGGTTATCCGGGATCTTCCGAACGTTCGTGATCGATCCGAAGCTGGTCTGATTCCTGTCATCGGCTTACCTCTCGTCGCCGGTGATCAATGGCGACGGAGCCGGTGCCTGACGCACGATCGGGATGATTTCGCTGTCAGGTTGCTAAATACCGGCGATCTCGTGATCCACCGACTGCCAGGTCATGGTATGGTCGTTGATAGACGCATAAATGCTTGTACCCGAAGTCGCCTGGCCACCGGCCAGCACTCCCGTGCACTTCAGGACCCAGTTTTCGCCGTCGCGATGCCAGAGTCCCTCGCCATAGGATCCTTCGGAATCGAAAATCCAGGCTCGCAGTTTTCCGGTCAGTGGATCCCAGCCAATTCGCTGAGTGCCACTCACTGCTTCCTGTCCGGCAACCAGAATCGTGAACTTGCGAAGCAGGAAATTTCCGTTGTCGACGGCCTCGCATGAAAAGGTCACGATCGCATCGTCGCCTTCATCCACCCAGTCTCCCTGCAGCCACGCGAGTTGCTGCAGCTGGGCGCGATGCTCCCGGCGATCGCGCGGAGCATGATCGCGAACGCTGGCCGCCAGCCACTTTCCCTCAGTTTTCACGTAGAGTGTGGTATAGTCGCTTTCGACGGAGGCGGGATTTTCCGGAAGAGTCAGCGTCGTATGTCCATCTTCGACGGCAACACCAGGGCTGATGAACCGAATCGTCTCAATATTCAACTGCAGCGAGCGGACTGGATTCTCTGCGAAGTATTCTCTGAGAGATTCTGCAATCGCCGGCCGACCCTGAAACACGTTTCCCGATTCGTCAACGTACTCGGCATTCTCTGTGAAGTGAGCAGCAACTCCGGCGGCGTCCCCTGCTTCATAGGCCTTTACAAAGGAATCATCGGTCTCCCGGATGGCCCTTTCATCAATCAGCTGCTCTTCAGTAAATGGCAGACCGACTGTGTTCTCTTCGGAGAAGACCTCGGTCGTCCCGGGAGCAGTATCTTCGGCCTCGGTTTCACTGTCACTGTCTGTCTCCGGTATGCCATCCTGTGCGCCGACTTTGGTGTCTGGCTCCGCGTCGGGCTGAACAGTCGCCGCCGGGGAGCGTTTTGCGGTATCCCGTTGGTGGTCTGCTCCGAAGCAGGCAACCCCGGTTAACAGGGCCACTCCGGTCAGGGTCAGAGTTGTACGCATGTGGTCTGCCTTTCTGTGACTGCCGCGAGAAGGTCATTTTCGAAAATAGCGAGGAACCATAGAGAAGCTTGCTGTGGCATGTTTGCCGGCGAACGATTCTCCTGTTCCGCGAATTGCACAAGTGATAATTCTTCGTTCGCAGTGTTTCGCCTCAGCGCCCGTTTTACCGAGAAATGACACATATGCTCTGGCGAGCACGGCAAGTGACGATTGCTTCTGCAACATGTTTTTATTCCTTTTTGAAACACTGCAAATGGGTGGGGGTATCGGAACCCCAGTCATCATTGTCGGCCGGGTCCAGCGAATCTGTAACGGGACCCAATTCCGCATTAGTCAGGCGTTTCACGCAGAATGCAGTATTACAGCAAGTTTGCGCGAGGCTCCCGGCCAGGGCGAGGCGTTCCGAGGGTCCCGGGATTTCCGGAGTTTCAGGTACCGGAGTAACAGGTCAGAGCCACCACCTTCGGGGGTAGATCCATGGATAAATCCAGATCAGGAGCACAGCGCCGAGAATGGAGACGATCCATCCGTACCAGTTGTGACTGATCAGGGAAAATGGCACAGCGGACGATCCCTGCAACAGCGAGTAGAAGAAACCACCGACCAGGGCGCCAGCGATTCCCAGCACTGTCGTCATCGACAGGGTCATGTATTGTCGCCCGGGAACCAGAAACCGTGCGCAAATCCCGACGGTCAGGCCACAGACAATCCAGCTGAGAATACTTCCGAGGCTCATGACATGACTCCTGCTGCAGACTTCAGCTGTTCGTTCCCGGTCACGTCCGGAATCGCCACGCCCAGGGCATTTGCCAGGGCGATCTGGTGGTCCTGCTCCTGCACCAGGATGTCGCGAATATGTTCGGCGACGGCGTACTCACCCAATGCTTCGCACTGCCTTACACGCTGCCGATAATGGCCGATCGTTTCGTTTTCGCTTTCGAGGTCAAATCGCAGCATGTCTTCGGCATTGGGCGACGTCCTGACCGGTTTTGCAACGGTCAGTGGCATTCCGCCAAGGTAGTCAATCTGACCGGCGATCAGCAGCGCGTGAGCCAGTTCTTCAGCCGCGTGCCGTTCCAGCTCCGCTGCGATATTCATGTACTGCGGCCCTTTCAGTACCTGTGAATAAACTACGTAGGAAATGACGGCCTGGTACTCGCGGGCCAGGTCTTCGTTCAGAAGCATGATCAGGCTGTCGCGCGTCAGCGGCCGGACATCATCCGTATCGGGTCGTGCAGCGTGCATAAGAGTCTCCTGTCCTGCGGTGGGAACGGAATCCGTTTCGAATGGCTGTGACCGGCCGTCGAGCAGGAAGATCTGCACGACCGTCCCGCTGGTGAAAGCATGTACGATCGATCCGGTGGTCGGTTCGACCTCAAGTGCTGACTCGCGAACCAGTCTCCCGGTGATGCGGCTGACTTCCCGGCACAAGGCATCCGACGAAGTCGAGAACAACTGCCGGTGAAACTCCTGCATCTGAGCAGCTCCATCCGAACTCATGGCCAGAGACTTCTCGGCAGGAGTCAGCGCCTCGTACAGCGTGATCACAAGCGTGTCTTCACTCAGCACCACGGTGATGGCCTTTGGTGCATGACCAGTGCTTCGTCGCTGAAACTCGCTGGCTGCTTCCGCGATCTGCTCTACAATGATGGAATCGCAGTGATTCATCGGTCGCTCCCCCCAATGGCGCTCTCAGTGCTGACGCAACAGGCCAAAAAAAAGCCGACGTCATGAAATCCCCGCTGGGACTCCACGACGTCGGCTTACTCGTTTACCGCGCCTCCCGAATATACCCCGGGCTGCGCTGTATTAAGTTCTCCGAACTGGTGGCAAGCCGCGAATTCACGCAGACTCCGCCACCAGATACAGAGTACACGCCCGGTTGCGATTGACAAGCGGTTTATTGAAACAATTTACGACTTTGGTTAAAATAAGGCACTGTGACGGACGCCACGGCGGCGACTTCCAGACGAAATGCGGGAGACTGACATGAAAACGCAGGGCGAAATCGAAGCCGCCGTCTGTGACGGGATCACTCGATTTGAGCAGGATTACATGGGGCGCGGGCCAATAGTGTTCGGCACTTCGATTGCGGTGGAATCGTGTGTGCCTGAATTTTGACGAGAGCGGGGGCAAATGGCGAGTCGCCGGGAGGAATTCGGAGACTTCAGGGGAACGCGTTTACCAG
>SYLK01000480.1 GCA_005809115.1 Planctomyces sp.
AAGCACACAACGGCTTCCAAAGCCCGGCCGAACAACTCAACAAACACCGCTATTCAGAACGCTCCTGGCTGGAGAATTTGCTCGTCTCAGCTTCCTGCCACGGTTACCGTTTTCACCACCCCCATAATGCGTGACGGTCAGCAGGATTCATGCGGCCGAAGTTTTCCTGAGTTTGTTCAACTGATTTTTTGGCCGGTCCTCACGCAGCCGCAAACTGGTGTTCACCTGAAGAGCGAACTTGTGATAAGTTGACCGGATGAAACAGAACACGGCTGGAAACGGACCCCGTTTTCTCCGTTACGCCTGCCAGGTTCGGCTCCGCGACGCGTCGGCAATCAAAGGATGAGAGCGTGAAACCCGCGGCTCGATGGTGGATCGTGGTGGCTGTCTGCGGGATCTCGTTCGCCGTCGTCTTCACCGGGCGAATCCCGTTCACCGGGCGAATCCCGTTCACGGGGCGAATCGCGGTGTTCTCGAACGCTCCCGTCCCGCCGACACTCAGCGTTTCCCACGTCACACCGCAGTCCCGGCAACTCTCCGCGGAACCGAGGGATCCGGCGAGCCCGCTGGCTCCACTGAGCCAGCCGACTTTCACCCGCGACGTTGCGCCGATCATTTTCAGAAAATGCAGTGTCTGCCATCGACCGGGCGAGGCAGCGCCTTTTTCGCTGCTGACATATGAAGATGCCTGTCGCCACGCCGCACAGATCGACGTGATGGTGCGGCGGCGCCTGATGCCTCCCTGGAAGGCCGCCGGTGACTTTGGTCTGTACTCAAACGACCGCCGGCTGCGGGACGATGAGATTGAGATCCTGCGGCAGTGGATTGCCGCGGACCTGGCGCGTGGCCGGGACGAAGATCTCCCGCCTGCCCCGGAATTTACGCAGGGATGGCAGCTCGGTGAACCCGACCTGGAACTGACACTGAACGAGCCATTTGACGTTCCGGCAGATGGGCCGGACATCTACCAGCACTTTGTGATTCCGACAGGACTGACAGAAAATCGCCTGGTCAGTGCCTTCGAATTTCGTCCCGGGGCTCCGGAAGTGGTCCACCACAGCATCCTGTATTTTGACACGTCCGGCCGTGGTCGTGAACTCGACAGCCAGGATCCCCGGCCGGGTTACAGCCGACTCGGCAGCCCCGGTTTTGAAGTGGGAGGATCACTCGGCGGCTGGTCACCGGGCGGTTCGCCCCGCCGTCTGCCTTCCGGTCTCGGGCGACCGCTGGAAAAGTCATCCGACCTGGTGGTCCAGATCCATTATCATCCGTCCGGGCGTCCTGTGAGCGACCAGTCGCGGATCGGGCTGTACTTCGCCCCGCCGGAATCCACCCACCTGGTGACCGAGATCATGGTGGCAAATGTGGAACTCAGCATTCCCGCCGGCGCGAATCGTCATCGGCACCACGCAGAACTTCAGCTGCCGGTGGACACGATCCTGTTCGACGCGACACCGCACATGCACCAGCTCGGTCGTGAGATCCGCGCGGTGGCGATTCTCCCGGACGGAACCGAGCGCTCCCTGATCCACATTCCCGACTGGGACTTCTACTGGCAGGACAGCTACTGCTTTGCCGAGCCGGTCGAGCTGCCTCGAGGGACACGGATCGAACTGGACTGCTGGTTCGACAACTCTGACAGCAACCTGCTGAATCCGAATTCACCTCCCCGCACAGTGACGTGGGGCGACTTCTCGAACGACGAAATGGGAATCTGCTATTTTCAGGCGACGACGCGGGAGTGGAATGACTATGTCACACTGCACACCGCAGCGAAACAGTACTTTGCGGAGTTATGGGAGAAGTATCAGCAGCGCGTCGGCACCCGGCAGCTTACTCCGGAGTAACTTCGGATTCCGCTTCCATCACGATCCGAAATCCGTTGGTGGTGCTGGCCTCTGTCGGTCCGCAGTCATGCCGTCCGGAGCTGCGACAGCTGAACGGGGCATTGTACCAGCTTCCGCCTCGAACCACTCGCCATGGCTGCGGCGACAGCGGACCCGCGGGATCAGCGGAGGGCGATGAATTGTAGTAGTCCGCAGCGTACCAGTCGTGACACCACTCGCCGACGTTTCCGTGCATGTCATGCAGTCCGAACGCGTTGGCACGGAACCGGCCTGTCTCGGCCGTGTACACGGTGCCGTCGTCCCACGGAGCGGCACCACTCAGTGTCGGAAACGCACGGCTCAGACTCTGCTCCCCGCAGTTCGCCGCACCCTCCAGCGATTCCAGGCCATCGCCGGTTGATAATCCGGTGTCGGTTCCAGCCCGACAGGCATATTCCCATTCGGCTTCCGTGGGCAGCCGGCAGGTGGACCTTGTGACCTGACTCAGCCACTGGCAACAGGCCTCGGCGTCGCGCCAGCTGACACACACGACCGGATGAGCGTCCGTCTGGGGAAAACCGGGATCAGACCACACCCACTCGGGTCTCCGGGCGACTTGTCCCGTCTGCGGATCCAGTCCGTTGCTGCCGGTTTTCAGGCGCTCACCGTCCGTCTGGAAGCCTGTCGCTGACACGAACCGCCGAAAGTCACCCACGGTGACTTCACAACGACCAATCCAGAACGGACGGCTGATGCGCACTGTGTGACGCGGCTGCTCGCAACTGCTGGCTGTCCCCGCCGCGTTCGACGCATCCGCCCCCATCAGGAACTCACCTGGCGGGATCAGCACCAGCTGCAGCCCACCCTCAATGGTCCGCAACGGGAATCCGGTCGGCCGGTCTTCCGGAGCATCGGAGTTCGGGGCGTGGTTCGGGGCCAGTGCGGTCGCTGGCTCAGCCGGCGCCGCTGGTTTGCGGTTGAACAGTGGAGATTCACACCCCGGTGCAGCAGTCAGCAGTATGCCGATGCAGGCCAGCAGAAGGCGTAACAGCGGGACGTTCCGGCTGACACCCGATTCGGGTGCCCGCTGATCTCCAGGCCGCGTCCCATCCGCCGCGGACTGCATCAGAACCCCCGCATCGGTTTCGCGATCCGACTCGTGTTCGGTGCCGTGCCGCGCAGGCACGCAGCCCATACGTTCGACCGCGTGAGTCCACTCACCGCGTTTCATGAAGTCATCAGGTTCTCTACTCGACACGATCAGGTGATACCAGAATTTTCGAGACCGCCCGTTCGCCTGATCGCGACGCCTGAACTCAGATCCGATGATCTGGTCGTCACCGCTGGTGCAGGTGGCGATGGTTCTGAAGCTTTCCTGCCCTGACCCAACTCAGGAATCGTCGCTGTTCCCTGCAGCTCGACCACATTCGACACCACCGAGATTTCGTCAGAGCCACTGAATAACATCGGATTTCGTTGCTCCCTGCATCGGGTTGTTCGGCCACACCAGCGCTGGCCACCTGCGGTCAGGCCGTACCCCCGTGAGGAAACTCGGCAAGATTCATCGTAAACCCGATCCCGTCCGTCAGCGAAAGCCGGCCATCGGAGACCACGAATTTCAGAGCTTCAATCGTTACATGGTCAGGTAGTTGGTAAATGAGAAACGTCCCGCAGGACAACGACAGGATCTTGGTTCTCACCTCGGCCTT
>SYLK01000481.1 GCA_005809115.1 Planctomyces sp.
CGGTCTGGCGCTCGCCGCAAGGGACAGGGACAGGGCATCACCAGACAGTGGCGACCCGGCTGAACCGGACTGACCTGACGCCTCAGAACCGGGAGTCCGTGCTGGCGGGCCGGGCCGTGGATCGATGTGCGGGATGCTGGCGGAGGAGCGATGATGAGAATTCTGGTAGTGGAAGATGAAGAGGCCATCGCGCGGGGACTGCGCTTCAATTTTGAACGCGAAGGACATCAGGTCGATATTGCGGGAGACGGAATGTCGGCGCTGGAACTGTACGAATCCGCCCAGCCGCCCGTGGATCTCATCGTCCTGGATCTGATGCTGCCTCAGATGAGTGGCTATGAAACGTGTCGGGCACTGCGCCGCCTGGATGCGGACATCCCGATCATGGCCCTGACGGCGCGGACGCTCTCGGAAGACAAGGCGCAGGCGTTTGACTGTGGCGTCGATCAGTATGTCACGAAACCATTTTCACTGCCGGAACTCCTGAGCCGCGTCCGCAATCTGCTGGACCGGAGACGCCGTAATCTGGAACGACGACACTCCGTCAGGCCTACGGAAGACATCGTGCGTTTTGGCGACGTGACTGTGGACTTCGGTCGGTTTGAACTCCGCCGCGGCAGCGAAGTCTGTGCTCTGACGACTCGAGAACAGGAGTTGCTGCGGTATTTCCTGGAACATGACGGCGCTGTCCTGTCACGCGCACGTCTGCAGTCCGATGTCTGGAAGGACTCCGCGGAAATTTCCAGCCGTTCCATCGATAACTTCGTGATGCGACTCCGGCGAATGATCGAAGCAGACTCCTCTTCGCCACGACACCTGCTCTCCATCCGGGGTACCGGGTATCGCTTTGTGCGAGAACCTTCGTCAGACCTCGTCACACCGGATCCGCCGCCGACAGATCTGCCGCCCTCCGGGCTGCCGCGGGCAGATCGGGGCTTTTCCGGTGAAACCCCGACAACGGCCGGATAGCCGCACCTGAACCGAGGCGCGGCCAGGCAGCAGAGACGCGGCGCAGCTTTTTTCTCGCGGCCCGCCGGCGCTGACTGACGGGATCGGCACCGACGGACGTGTGCCCGGACCATGCCGTCAGATTCGACTTTCGCGACCAAAAAAAGAGCGGCAGACGAGATGACCCACAGGAACTCATTCTCTATCATCTGTTGCACGTGCATCATGATCACATGCTCTTCGCCACGGCGGATTTCCGTGGGCGCCAATTTCCCGCAGCAGAAATCAGGAACACGACCATTGGCCAAGAATGTATTCGGACAGGATCTGCTGGTTTGCTCGGCGGACCCCCTCACGGGTTTCTTTCGCAACGGAAAATGTGACACCTGTGGCGACGATCAGGGAATGCACACTGTGTGCGCCGAAATGACCGGGGAGTTTCTGAGGTTTTCCCGCAAGGCGGGCAATGACCTGTCAACTCCGCGTCCCGAGTGGCAGTTTCCCGGCCTGCAGCCGGGAGACCGCTGGTGTCTGTGTCTGCCCCGCTGGCTCGAGGCACTGGAGGCCGGTGTAGCCCCCCGGCTGGCGCTGAAGGCAACCCATATTTCGGCCATCGAACACATCCCCATGGAAGTCCTGCTGCAGTATGCGCTCGACGCCGACGATTACGTCCCGGAAACTCCGCTCTCAGACGAAGACTGAGCCACCTGGTGGCTGCCGTCCTGTTCGACCGAATGTGTCGTGAGATCCGCCGATGAAGACTCCTCGAAGTGGCGGTGGCTTCAAAGCCATCGGATACACACTGAAGCTGGCCAGTCGCGTTGGCTGGTGGAAGATGTGGAAGGCCATGCGGTCACGCAACGCGTGCAAGACATGTGCGCTCGGCATGGGCGGCCAGCTGGGCGGAATGGTGAACGAGGGAGGTTATTTCCCGGAGGTCTGCAAGAAGTCGTTTCAGGCCATGGCGTCCGATATGCAGGGCGCGCTGCGGACTGACTTCATCGAAACCATGACTCTCAGCCAGTGGCGGGCACTGTCGTCGCGGCAGCTGGAGTCCTCGGGACGCATCACAACACCGCTGCTGCATGAGCGTGGTCAGTCGGGATACCGGACGATCTCGTGGGAGGAAGCTCTGCAGCGTGTCGCGTCACGCCTGCGGGATGCAGGTCCGGCGCGCAGCTTTTTCTACGCCAGTGGCAGATCTTCCAACGAAGCCGGGTTCCTGCTGCAGCTGTTTGCGCGGCTGTTCGGAACCAATTACGTCAACAACTGCTCATACTACTGTCATCAGGCCAGCGGTGTGGCACTGGGCCACAGCATCGGAACCAGTGCCGGTACAATACAGCTCGAAGATCTGGACCACACGGACCTGTACATCCTGATCGGTGCCAATCCGTCATCCAACCATCCGCGGCTGATGCGATCGCTGATGCAGATTCGTCGTCGGGGCGGCACGGTGATCGTGATCAATCCTCTGCGGGAACTCGGCCTGCTGAACTTCCGGGTCCCCAGCGATATCCGAAGTCTCCTGTTCGGGTCCGAGATTGCCAGCCTCTATGTGCAGCCACATGTTGGCGGTGACATCGCGGTACTGACGGGGGTCGCCAAAGAAATTCTGGAACGAAGTGCTCAGGATGCGACCTTCATTGACCGGCACACGGAAGGCTTTGCGGCGTTTCGTGAGCAGGTGCAGGGGGCGTCATGGGATGAACTCACCGCGCAGTCAGGTGTTTCGCGGGAAGTGATCCGCCAGATTTCGGATCACTATGCGACGGCACGAAACGTTGTCGTGGGCTGGTGCATGGGCATCACGCATCACGTGCATGGTACTGACAATGTGCAGTCGATCATCAATCTGGCGTTACTGCGGGGCATGGCGGGGAGAAAGCATGCGGGACTGATGCCGATCCGTGGACACAGCAATGTGCAGGGGCTGGGATCGGTGGGCGTGACGCCGGCACTGAAACAGGCGATGGCACAGCGCTTTGAGCAGACTCTGGGGATTACAGTGCCGGGATCCCCGGGACTGGACACGATGGCGTGTATGGAAGCGGCCGCCCGGGGCGAGATGGATTTTGCACTTTGCCTGGGCGGCAATCTCTACGGGAGCAACCCGGACAGTCAGTTTGCCGGGAACGCACTGCAGCGGCTGAAAACGGTGGTTTATCTGTCAACCACACTCAACACCGGACATGCCTGGGGCACGGCGCAGGAAACGCTGATTCTGCCGGTGCTGCCGCGTGACGAAGAACCCCAGCCCACGACTCAGGAATCGATGTTCAGCTATGTGCGTCTCAGCGACGGCGGCGCAGCGCGATTCACGGAGCCCCGCAGTGAAGTCTCGGTCCTGGCCGAGATCGGGCAGCGCGTGATGAACGCACAGGCGCCTCCGGACTGGACCTGCATGGCGAGTCACGCGGCAGTGCGCCAGCTGATGGCTCGACTGGTTCCCGGCTACGAGAGCCTGCAGCAGATCGACTCGACTCGGAAGGAGTTTCATATTCCGGGTCGCGCGATCGATCATTACAAATTTCCCACGGATTCGGGGCGCGCGAAGTTTGCCGCTGTCCCGCTCCCGGAACGCACCACGACTGACGGTCAGCTGACTCTGATGACGCTTCGTTCCGAGGGGCAGTTCAACAGTGTCGTGTATGACGAAGAAGACCTTTATCGTGGCCAGGAACGTCGTGATGTGATCCTGATGAACCGAGCAGACATTGACCGGCTGGGGCTGCGGCCGGATCAGCGCGTCCGTGTGCACAGCGCCTGCGGCGAGATGCGGTTTCTCCTGGTTCGTGAGTGCGAGATCCGTGCCGGAAATGCAGCCACGTATTATCCCGAATCGAATGTTCTTGTTCCGCGTACCGTGGATCCTCGATCGAAGACTCCGGGATTCAAGTCGGTGGCAATCGTGGTCGAACCGGAGACAGAGGTGACTGTGTGAGTGTATCCGCCCCGGGATCCGAATCCGGCGCCGCCAGCGGACCGGTTCGTGTGCATGTTGTGGGACGCCGCAATGCCGGCAAGACGACGCTGGTCTGCGAACTCGTGGCTGAACTGGTCCGGCGACGCCTGAAGGTGGCCACCATCAAGCATACGCATCATGAGCATGAACTCGATACGCCCGGCAAGGACTCTCATCGCCATCGTCAGGCAGGTGCGGCCGGCGTGGGGATTCTGTCACCCGCCCTGCATGCCTTGTTCGTCCCCGTCCTGCCGCAGGAACTGCAGTCTGACCCCGACAGCCGTTATCGGCGATTCACATCGGCTTTCAGCGACTGCGACCTGATTCTGGTTGAAGGTGATCTGCACACCGCCGCGATGCGCGTCGAAGTCTGGCGCTCCGGACTGACGGAGGAGCCCTATGCCTGTGCTGACTCGCAGATCGTCGCGCTGATCAGCGACGATGACTGCCCGGACATCTGCTGCCCGAAAATTCCGCGGTCTTCGATCAGCCGGATTGCGGACGAATTCCTGCGGCTGTGCCGTCCTGGTGCAACCTGACGGCGCGATGTTCCGAAAGCCACCGGCGGCAGCTCGACTGAATGCAGCAGTCCCCAATCTGCGCTCCGTCCTCGATCTGCGCTCCGTTCTCAATCTGCGCTCAGTCTTCGATCCGATACAGATGTGTTTCGCTCCGCAGCAGAATGGCGTCGTCCACCACGGCGAATGACGCGAACGTCCGCGTTGTGCCGTCGCCCAGTTCATTTCGGGCAACTTCGCGGAACTTGTCCGATGCGTCGACGACCGTCGTGACACCCGTCTCACTCTGAAAATACAGCAGTCCGGCAGCGAACGTCGGGGAGGCGGAGTAGTTGCCGCTCAAGCGTTCATGCCAGCGCAGTTCACCGGTCTTCGCATCAACACAACTGGCGATCCCCCCGTCCGAGATGAAGAACAGGTTTTCTCCCACAAGGATCGGCGAAGGCGATTTCGGAGCCGCTTTTCGGGTCGACCATTTCACGTGCGTGCTGGTGACATTTCCCTGTCCTGTCGGGTCGATTGCCAGGAGCTGCTCGTCCCCGAAACCGGTACACACAAACACCAGACCCTGTCCGAACAGTGGTCTGGGGACGACTGAAAAGCCTTCGCCGTAGTCGACGCGCCAGATCTCTTTCCCGGTCGCCGGATCATACGCAAACACCGCGTTGCTTCCCGGACAGACGGCCTGAGTAACTCCGTTGACTTCGATGATCGTGGGAGTACAGAACGAGAATCCTTTGGCCGGTTTCGTATCGCGTGGGGTCCTCCACAAGGTCTGCCCGGTCTGCTTATCCAGCGCCGCGACAAACTGCTGATCATTTCCATCACAGCAGATGATCAGCCGATCGTCCGTCATTGCCGGTGAGCCACCATTGCCATGCTGAGGTGCGTACCGGAGTTCCTCGTTTTTCCAGAGAACGGTCCCCTCCGTGGTGAGACAGGCAGTTCCATGGGGACCAAAATGGACAAACAGCCGATCACCATCGAGAATCGGAGTGGGGCTGGCGTGACTGTTCTTCTGGTGGACCTCGACCTTTTCGTCAGCGGGATGCTGAAAGACTTCCACATTCCAGATTTCGGTTCCATTGTCGGCATTGAGGCAGATGGCACGCAGCCCCTGGGGCGCCACCGCCGCGTCGCCCCGAGGTACCGCCGTGGTCAGATAGATTCGGCCATCCGCAACGACCGGTGATGACCAGCCGAGACCGGCGATCTCGACTTTCCAGGTGATGTTGCTCGATTCGCTCCATGCTGTCGGAAGCTTCTTTACATCGACATGTCCCTGGCCGGTCGGGCCACG
>SYLK01000045.1 GCA_005809115.1 Planctomyces sp.
CCGGTTTCGCCGACGGTCGGGCGATTCTGCGTTATCGCGACACGCCGCATGATGTCGGGACCGAACTGACGAACGCTGCGGAGGTGCAGCGGCAGTCGCCACGGGACATTGTCACCGCCAACTGCCGTCGTGTGCAGGAATCGCTGCGCAGTCTGGAAGAATTCGGCAAACTTGTCAGCGTCGCGTTTTCGGCCGAAATGAAGCAGCTTCGCTATCGGGCGTATGAGTTGGAGCGGGTACTGCAGGCTGGTTCCGGTTCAGCAGAGACCACTGGGCAGGTGCTGTCTTCACCGTCCCTGCGGCTGACCGAACGCCGACACCGTCTGCAGGCCGCTCTGCTGTGTGTTCTGGTGACCGAGTCTGCGTGTCGCCGTCCCTGGAAGCAGTTTGTGCAGGAGATTCTGAGCGGCGGGGCTGACGTGCTGCAGCTGCGTGAGAAGGATCTGCCGGATCGGGAACTTGTGGAACGAGCGCGCTGGCTGAGCGGCGCATGCCGTGACGCCGGTGCGCTTTGTATCATCAATGATCGACCGGAGGTGGCGGCACTTTCTGTGGCGGACGGGGTGCACCTGGGCCAGGATGAAATTGCTCCGCGGGATGCCCGGAGGATTCTTGCATCGGATCAGCTGCTGGGGATTTCCACACACGATGTGACCCAGGCACGGGCCGCAGTCGAAGCCGGGGCGGATTACCTTGGTGTCGGACCGGTGTTTCCGTCTCTCACCAAAGCCTTTGCACAGTTTCCGGGACTGTCGTTCGTCAATGAGGTTTCGCGGGAGTTCGTGTTGCCCTGGTTCGCCATTGGCGGGGTGACACTGTCGCGGCTGCCGGATTTGTGTCAGGCTGGTGCACGCCGGGTGGCGGTGAGTTCTGCGCTGGCAGCGGCGGATTGTCCGGCCGATGCCACTCGGCTGCTCCTGGAACAGCTCCGAAAGGCTGGGAGTGACAGCGACACAGGTCAGTCAGGAACCCAGAGGACATGCGGCGACGTTTGATCGATCTGTGGCACAGTTCGCTGCAGCGGGCGGTGGATTTCGCTTTTCCCGCTGAATGTCCGCTGTGTCGAATCAAAGAAGGTCAGGTCGCTCGCGAGCCCGATGCTCAGGGTCGGCGTCCGGAAGCCGGAATGTGCACCGGAGCGTTTCGTCATGCCAACGGCCGAGCGACGGTGTTTTGCGAGGCCTGCCGTGAGGCGATGTCGCGAGTCAGCGGACCTTCGTGCGCACGGTGTGGCGCTGTCGTGGGGCCCTTTTCGAAGACCGACGGCGGCTGCATCCACTGTCGGGGGCGAAAACTTGCGTTTCAGTCAGTGATTTGTCTGGGGATGTACGAGGGGCTGCTGAAGCGAGCGCTGCCGAGCGCAAAGTGGTCCTTTTCCTGCGTCACAATTCAGTCTTTGGCGCTGCAGCTGTGGGAGGAGAAGGCGGACGACATCCGTCGCCTTCAGATTGACTGGATCGTGCCGGTTCCGCAGCACTGGCAGCAGCGGCTGACAAGACATTTTAATCCGGCGTGGATCGTTGCCGAGACGCTCAGCCGGCATCTGGGAGACTCGCCGCAGAAGGTTCCATGTGATGTCCACATCCTGCGTCGGAGTCGGGCGACACGACCTCAGAAGCGAGTGTCTGTCAGTCAGCGGGTGCAGAACCAGCAAGGGACTTTTCGGGTCCGGGACGCGCATCTGATTCAGGGCCGGAAGGTTCTGATCGTGGACGACGTACTGACCACCGGAGCGACCTGCTCCGAGGCGGCTCGAGCACTGCGCGCGGCCGGTGCTGCAGCCTGTCACGTGGCCGTAATTGGTCGCGTCCTTGACCATTCAGCGTAGCTGGCGATTCGCTGCGCGGGGAACGAAATTCGCGGCAGGAAACCTGCGACAGATGATGCGCCGGCTGCGGGAGCCAGAAACATTCACCGAAATTCAGGCTTCCAGTCCCTGCCCAGCCCCGGTTCAGGATGCACCCGGTTCAGGATGCCACTGGTTCAGGATGCCACAGGTTCCAGCTCAACGAAAGGACTCATCCGGCGGGCCTTGGCCAGAATTTCAGCTTTGGCCGACTCAGACGTAGCTTCAGCGAATCGGCTGCGCATTTTCGCCAGCTGGACTTTTCGCTTGCGGCGACGCGCTATTTCACGTGATCGTTCACAACGTCCCATATCGTTCCAAATCCTGAAATTCCGGGGCTGACAGACTGGCATAACACACGGGGCCGTAGCATATCGTGAAACCCGGACAAGTCAATCCGAGCCGGCACGGTCTGATGCGATCGACCAGAAAACCGCGGAGAGATTCCGGACACGGCAGATTGCCACCTCCCGATTGAGTCGTCTGTTCGCGTGATCACTGCTCGAGAATATGTTTTCCGTCTTCAAACTGCCGGTGGCACGCGTTGCAGTGTTCGAGCATTCTGCGATAGGCAGCGCCGGAGGCTGCGAAGTCCTTTGTTTTCGCGGCGCGGTAAAGCTCACCCCCCGCCGACCGGGCCGACACGGCATGTCGACACCAGTCCTGAGCGTCATCTTCCGGCTGGCGACCGATCAGGAGATTGCAGCTCTCGGCCAGGATCAGCGAGTCGGACTTAATGGCTTTCCATCCCTGATTGTCCGTGGGGGTAGTCTTCAGCTGCTGGCTGAGTCTTCGATACGTGGGCTGAAAGACATACTCCATGAACTCATGCATGCTGTCTTCAACGGATTCCACTCGGGCTTCTGCCGAGGAATTGCGCGCCGCCGGTACAGCGGCCGGGCCGACACCGAAGGTCTCCTGTTTCAGCATACCCATCCCCGCCACGACCATCAGGCCCGCGAGGCAGAATAATCCTGTTACCAGCTTCATCACTGTGTTCCTTGAGCAAGATTCTGCGGCACTCCGGGCCGAACACGTCAGCCGCCAGGCAGATCGGCGCGGGCAGGCTCGCGCCTGACAGCCTCGCCCCCACGATGGCCGCGACCAGTCGCCCCGGCAAATTTCCGCGGGAAGTTAATGCAAGGGGCCGCGGAGTGCCACTGGTCCGGACGTGGAATCTTGTGGACATCCCGTCGCCGACGAGCGACGCGGCCTGAGACGTCACCGCAAACGTCCCGCAGGGTTGCTTCGAGAGCGGCCGATCTGCGGCGTCATCCCTCCTCGACGACATGTGTCGCCTCGTCACTCTTCCTGGCATCTCGACCACTCTCAAAGCAACGTGGCCACGGAGGTTTTGTCAGGGGTTCTCAGGCGTGGAGGCGCGTCGGGCGGTGCTGGTCCGCAGTGGAGGCTCGAGAGTGGGTTTTCGGGGCGGCGAGGTCTGTCGCGGGGAGCGGCAGCCGTGAATTTGGACATCCGGTGCTTTGCATCTGGCCGATGTGACACGTATTTTCCGCGTGGGATATCCGCATGATCGTGAGGAACGCCGTACCGCAGGGGAATCGTGATCAGATGGGCGACCAGCGAGC
>SYLK01000482.1 GCA_005809115.1 Planctomyces sp.
ATGGCTGGCCAGGTTATGGCTGGCCAGGTTATGGCTGGCCAGGTCAGGGCTGTGCGCCCGTGAGAAACAGCCGACGGCAGCGTGGATTCTTCGGACCTGATCGGATTTTTCTGAGGCTTCATCACATGGCAGTCCGGGACCGGATTTTTCCGGTCAATGCTTGATTTTCCGATCGCTGCCGGTCAGACTCGTGGTGGTGTTGTTCCGACTGGCGGCTCTGTGGATCGCGGGTCGGTCGTTTTGCCCGCTTGGGGAGACTCAGGATCCGTCGCTCTCAGGTCCGGCCATTTCCATGTGTTTGTACAACTTCTGGAGGTCCCATCATGCCACGTCTTTGGAAATTCGGCGAAGTGTTTCGCCAGAACCAGGGAGTGTCTTCTCCCGGCCGACAGAGCCGGGGAAGTCTTCGCGGTTTTACGCTGATTGAGTTGCTGGTCGTGATTGCGATTATCGCGATTCTGATTGCGCTGCTGTTGCCTGCTGTCCAGCAGGCGCGGGAAGCTGCCCGGCGGACGCAGTGCAAGAACAACCTCAAACAGGTCGGCTTGGCGCTGCATAACTACCACGACACGCACAGCGTATTCCCGTATTCCACCAGCCTTCCCGGGCGGTGTGCCTCGTACGTGGCGGGGCCGGGCAGCTCAACGGCGATCCCGTTTCAGCCGCCGTTCTTCCTGAATGCACGTGGCTGGACGATGTTGCTGCCGTTCATGGAGCAGGCGCCGCTGTTCAATCGGTATAACTCCAGTGCGTCCGCCAGCCTGGCGAAAGGCTATGGCCAGGGAACAACGGCTCCTGGAGTGGGCTCCCCGCTGGCCACCGGAAATGCGGCCGTCGTCGCGACAGTGCTGCCCATGCTGCTCTGCCCGTCGGACCAGGGTCCGCGCGTCGTTCCTCAGGGCGATAGTAATTGGGTGATCTACGGCGTCGAACAAGGATCTCCCATGGTGAGCGGACGTACGAGCTACGACTTCAATGCCTATCGTGAATTGACACCCTGCCATATCTGGGGCGCGACGTCTGGCTGGTCAAACCAGTCATTCAGAAAACGGCAGCCGTTTGGTCAGGAGTCGAGTTCACGACTGCGCGACTTCAAGGACGGGACGAGCAACACGGTGGTTGTCTGCGAAGGGGTCCTGACACATAACGATGGCAACAAATGTGCCTGGGGATACTCGAGCTGGACATGTCACGGAACCGATTTTACTTTGAAAATCAACGACTGGGGTATCGGTGACGCATGGGCCGAAGGGCGTTCATCTCACTCGCCGGGCACAACCACGGTTTCCTTTGGCACGCCCGCCAGCGTTCATCCCGGCGGTCTGCAGGTCGTGATGGGCGACGGGTCCGTGAGGTTCATCAGCGAGAATATCGACCGGGTGACACAGAACCGGCTGGCCTGGCTGGCCGACGGCCAGGTGATTGGCGAATTTTAGGGTGATCGGAGAGTTCCAGGGCCGTTTTCTGGAGCACTTGCTGCCGCAGGGCAGCGATGTTCCGGACGGCCGCTGCGGGTAGCGGACTCGCCGGATTCAGATGATCTCGACCATCTCGCCGCTTCGGGTTCGCAGCTGGGGTGGTCGAAATCGTTCTCGCCTGTCGACCAGACGACGGGACGCACACTGCCGATGATGTGGGTGCTCCTGTCCCTGGTCCTGCTTCGAAAATCGTCAGTCAGCCGGTCGCACATCTGCCGGGTGGGCAGTATTGCCGCGTCAACTCAGAGGCTCGGCCAGGACCGGGACTGCGTCCCGGCGTCTTCCAGTAGCCCCTGCGAAATATGACCACCCAACGGGTGCGTGTCCCGGTCTTGTCGGAGCGCCCGAGTGCAGCAAACGATGACCGGATCAGTCCGGACCCTGCGGCGCCCGGCAGCAAATCAGCTCTCCGTGTCGATGGAGAGACGTCAGGATTTACCAATTGCTGGTATCTAAGGATTTCAAGATGCGTCGTCATGTGTCTTCAATCATGTGTGTGACTTTGATCGGGTCAGCGCTCACGATCTTCGTGGGATGTGGTGGCGGCACTCCCAGGCCCTCATCGCTCGTGCAGATCAAGGGGAAAGTCGTCAAAGCCGGAACGCCGGTCGCTGGGGTGATCGTGGCATTCGTACCTGACGGAGATACGAAAGGCCTCGGGGCAGACGGGATTTCCGATCAGAACGGGGAATTCACCGTGAAGCACAAGAGCGGTGATCCGGGAATTGAACCAGGCACATACTCGGTGCAGTTCACGCAGCTGATAAAACCCGACGGGACCGTGGTCGACAGAAACCTGACCGGTCCTGAAATGGAAGAAATGGGCAAGAAGGGCATCGGACCAACCCGACTTGCGACGGCATCGGCAAAAATCGCCGATGGAAGCGAACAGCAACTGTCGTTTGATGTTGCCGACCTTGCCAAGCGCGAGCGGGCTCAGGAGTCGCAGCCACAAACTCGAGGGATTCCACAACGAAACTGATCTCCGTTAAGTCACGCATCGTGCCGCGTGGGCTGAGAGGGCAGGTTTGTCCAGCGATCTTCGTCCCTCGTCCGCGTTGATACGACTCAGGCGTGCGGTGGTGCGCTGCGCATTGTCGCTTGTCGCCCCGCTGGGCGGTGGATTGCTCCGCGTGGTTGTCTATTGCGCGGTGCTGCTGCTGGTGACCCTGACGGTTTTTCTGCGATCGCGATTTCCCGGTTCCGGACCGGCCGAACCCCCTTCTCCCCCGAAGATCGACGCCAACTCGGAGTTTGCTCGCAGCCTTCGGGCCACGTTCCCGACCCCCCGCTTCCGGGCTGTCCAGCGCGAGAGCGGCGTCGATTTTCAATACAGTAACGGGGCGACCGGCGAGAAGCTGATCATCGAACAGACCGGCGGCGGAGCCGGCTGGTTCGACTACGATGGCGATGGCCAGTGCGATCTTTATCTCGTCCAGGGCGGTGATCCGACAGCCGTGGATCGAACGGGTCAGCCTCGGAATCAACTGTTTCAGAACGCCGGGAATGGCCAGTTTCGCGACGTGACGGAATCGACCGGCGCAGGTGACCCGGGTTATGGCCAGGGCGTCGCCGGAGGAGATTTCGACAACGACGGCTTCGACGATCTGTACGTGACCAACGTCGGCCCCAACCTCCTGTACCACAATCATGGGGACGGGACGTTTTCGGACGTGACGGGTGCCGCTGGTGTTGATGACGGTGACCGCTGGAGCACCAGCGCTGCCTGGGGAGATCTGGACCGGGACGGAGATCTCGATCTGTATGTGTGCAACTATGCGCAGTTTGATCCACAGCAGCCCACACAGTGCCTTGACGAGGACGGCTTGCGCATCATGTGTCACCCGCAGAGGCTGGATCCGGCGCCCGATGAATGCTTCCTCAACAGCGGAGACGGGACATTCCGGGCGGCGGCCCGGGAACTGGGGACCTTTGGTCCGGACAACCGTGCGCTCGGAGTTGCCATCGCAGATTTCAACAACGATGGCTGGTCCGACATTTATGTGGCGAACGACACGACCGAGAACTTCCTGTTTGTCAGCGAGGAGGGAAAACAGTTCGAAGAGTCGGCGATGCGCCTGGGTTGTGCCGTGAATGAAGTCGGCTACGCGCAGGCCAGTATGGGCGTCGCCGTCGGCGACTTCGACCACAACGGCCGGCTGGATCTGTATGTGACTCATTTCAGCAACGAATACGATACGCTCTATCGCAACTCGCCGGAAGGAAGCTTCCACGATGTCTCGGTCGCCTCCGGACTGAATGCCCTGACTGACGAGACGCTGGGATTCGGGGTCGTGATGCAGGATTTCAATCTCGACGGGCGATCCGACGTCTTCGTGACGAATGGACACGTGGATGACCTGCGTGCCGCTCCGTACTTCGACCCACGTTATGACACCGTGGAGCAGCCGCCGAAGCTGTACACGTGGGACATCGAAAAGACGACGTGGTTCAATTGCAGCGAAGAGGCCGGGGAGTTCTTCGCAGAACTCCGGATCGGCCGGGGAGTGGCCAGCGCCGACTTCGACAACGATGGCGACCTGGATCTCTGCGTCGTCCATCAGAATTCTCCCGTGGTGCTGCTGGAGAATGCCTCCGACCGCGGACACGGGCTCAAGCTGCGGTTCATCGGCCGCGAGAGCAATCGTCGCGGGATCGGTGTTCAGGTTCGCGTGGTGCAGGGAGCTCGCAGTTTTTATCAGGAACTCGTCGGCGGGACGAGTTACTGTTCTTCGCACCAGCCCGTGCTGATCGTGGGTCTGGGTGAGTCGAGTGAGGCATGTGCCGTTGAGATCCGCTGGCCGAGCGGGATCACGCAGCGCCTTGACGCAGTCGCCGTCGATGAGGAGCGTGTCGCGCTGGAGCCGGCTCGTTAAGTGGCTCTGACAGGTTTCCCCGCGGCAACGGTGATCCCGGACTGTCCGATCGAAACGGGAATCGTCCACCGCCCTGAAGCGCAACGCCGTGCGGGGGTCTTTTGAATCTATTTCAGCGTCCGGAATCGCCCTTCTCCCCTGTACTCGGGGGAGAAGGTGGCCGACAGGCCGGATGAGGGGGCTTTCGAACGTCACCCGCGCGGAAAATCCTTCACGGTGTTGCCTGAATGTGCGATTCAGTTGCAGGCAGCGCCAGCTGGATTCCCGGGGACATGACGGCGCAGACGCGCTTCGGCACGATTTTTCACGACACATCGCCGTGCGATGATCGGGTGTCGATTGTAACGCCCCTTCAGGGCTGGGGCACACCGGGGATCGGTTACCCGGGGCGACGCTCTGCGTCTGTCGCCGCGGCGCTCTGCCCCGGGCTATGTTGTCGCTGCCCCTTCGGGGCGGAGGACGATTCCCGTTCTGAAATTTGAAATTTGAAAACGTAAATCTAAAAACAGAAATTTGAAATCTGAATTCTCGAATCCGCGTTTCCGGCCTGAAACGACACCGCAAACGTCGCGGCTCACTCAGGTTTTGTCAGGGGTACAGACCACCACAAACGCTATTCCAAGATTCGCTGCTTCACGCGCATCAGCTCCTCGCGTTCTGGCAGCGACTTATAGAACGGATCGAGCGGAAAGCAGCCCGAGACGATCCCGTTGCGCGGGGCCGTCGTGCAGTCGCTGAAGGTTCGGCAGATTTTCTTCCGCGCCAGCTCCCGACCAGCCAGAACGTCCGCCGGCAACTCCGGATATGAGAGCACCATGCGACCCAGGCCGACACTGTCGACCCAGCCCTGGCGCACTGCGGCCTGACCAACATGGGGCAGCCATTCCTGCAGATACGAATACCCCGTTCCGACCACGATCATCTGCGGGCACTGCCGCTTGATCGCAGCCGTGGCCGCGATCTGTCGGTCGACACCAACCAGCGGATCTTCCGGCGGCTGGTAACCGTCGGACGGGGGAAACAGTGCCGGGCGCTGAATGTGGGGATTGTAGTACGGGCTGCCGCACGTGCTGCAGACGAGATCAATGCCCAGCGACCACAGCAGGTCCAGCAGCCGAACCGGTTCGGTCAGATCAATGCCCTGTCCCGTGCCGTCGCC
>SYLK01000483.1 GCA_005809115.1 Planctomyces sp.
GAGCGCCGGTGAATTTTTCAGACGGTAGACCTGATTGACGCGCTGCTGCGAATCCGTTTCATCCAGCCGCAGCAGCAATGCCTCAATAATCAGCAGATCCGCCGCGGCGCCGGTGGCAATGATGCTGTTCGTGCGAATGTCGACTGAGAACCGGACGGGCACCAGCGATGATTCCTCGGCGGCGGTGGCCAGCTGAGGAACTCCGGACCCGCCGACCTGCTCCGGAAAGAGTGATCTCAGGATCTGCACCAGATCGGTCGCGTCGCCGTTGGTGACCTGAAACACCTTGATCTGCGCGGCGGCGGCCGGAGCCTCATCGAGTGTCTGAATCAGCTGTTCCACCAGCGGCAGACTCTCGGCCGGTCCGGTCACAAAGATGCGATTCGTCCGGGAATCAGCCGTCAGTCGCACGTCGTCGAGCAGTCCTGCCGCGGCGATTCGGGAACCGTCCGGGCGCACCATCAGCATCTCGAGTGCGGCCGACCGTTGTCCGGTGCCGCCGCCCCGTGCCGCCTGGATCGCCTGTGTAATGGTCTGCGTCACGTCGGCCGCAAGCGCGTTTTTCAGCCTGATGATTCTGGCCTGATTGACAGCGGCCGATGACGCGACGTCGAGTTCCTCGATCAGTCGGGACACCTCCTGAAGGTCCTGGGGCGCGGCACTGACAATCAGGGTATTGGTCCTGGAATTTGACGTCACCCGGACATCCGGTCCCAGTCCGCCGCGACCGTTCAGAAACTGCCGAATCGTCGATTCCAGCTGGGACGCGGGAGCGTGCCGCAGCGGGTAAACCTTCAACTGTGTCGCCGGGTCGACGGATTCGTCCAGTCGGGTGATCAGCTTCCTGGCCGCATCCACGGCTTCTCCCCAGCCGATCAGCAGCAGTGCGTTTGGACGCACCAGGGCCGTGATCGCGATCCGCCCCCGAAGTGGTCCCGTCAGGTCCTGCTGGACCTGACGAATCAGCGTCTGCAACGCCTCACTCTGGACGTTGTGGAGATACACCACTTCGATCTGCGGTGACGCTTCTTCGCTCAGCCGCTCAATTTCCTGAATGATCCGAATCAGTTCTTCCACATCAGGATCCCGTCCGCGCAGGATCAGCACGTCCAGGTCCGGCAGGGGTTCCACTTTGACGTCAGGCGACGGCCGACGCAGCACATCCGGCGCAGTGTTCCGCAGATCGTCGCGGGGGGCGTCGCCCTCGGGAAATTCTGATGGCGGCTCTTCTGCGGACGCAGGAGGTGCCGCGTCCGGGTCCTGAATCTGCTGCATGAAGCCTGCCGTGCGAAAGGGATCCCGCAGCGGACGAGCGCTCTGGCCTTCCCGGTCGGGAAGCCGCGCGGCGTGTGACTGACGCCAGAGTTCAATGGCGCGTCTGAGGACTTCCGGGTCCACGTTTGTCAGAGGTACGAGGCGAATTTTTTCATTCGGACCGGCCTGGAGAGAACGATCGAGATGCTCCAGCAGCACGCTGAACTGCTGGACGAGATCGCGTGAACCTTCCAGCAGGCATGACCGCGACAGGCGATCGAATGACAGCTGCACCTGCCGGTGACCGCTGGCGACAAAACGCAGCCGGTCCAGGTCTGCGTCCGTCAGCCGGTCGCCCAGCAGTCGCGCCAGCGCCCGCCGAACCTGGTCCGCGGAAACACTCCGAAACCGGTAACGTACCGCGTGATCGAGGGCAGGCTCCGGACCGGAATACCCGGCAATCGCGGATTGTGGCGGCGGACGACGGGGCTCCCGCGGGCCAACTGCCTCTGCCGGGGAATTCTTCGACCGACTGGCCACTGACTGACCTGCATGCGGCAAATCTTCCTTCAGGGAGCCAGCCGCTTTCGGGACTGTCCGTGGATTCTGATCCAGCTGACGAACGAGCTGATCGGCCAGAAGTTTCTGCGATTCCGATCCGATCACAACCAGTTCCGAGCGATCATCGTCCGCGAGAATCTGTGCCTGACCGGCCCCGTCGCCCAGCAGGTCGAGCAACATCCGCCGCGCTTCGGATGGCCGAAGTGACTGCAGCCTGTAGACGCGGTCAGCGGACCCGAGTGCGGGCGTCGATCCAGCTGGCAAAGCCGAATTCTCATCGGCCAATGACGCGATGCCGGCCATGCAGATCAGCGACACTGCGGCAATACTGAGCAGCAACTTCGACTGCCTGCTGGACATCAGTCACTCTTCTGAAGCCGATGAAAAAGATGAAACGCGACGACACGTCCCCGGGGTTCTATCCGGGACGGGGCACGACTCTCAAGATGAGACCCCATGCCGGCAACGTGTTCGCGGCAACTTCGACCTGGTACCGCCCGGTGTTCGGCAAGGGACGCCACGTCGACAGCAGACGACAGGCAGAAACTGCCTGTCCAGTCCGTGGGAGAATACCGTCGCGAGCCCGGTATTCATTTGCTGGCGTCTGGCCGGGACTGATCCGGTGCAACTCCACGCGCCGGACCTGTCGGCGAGATCGCCTCAGCGGCACGATGGTGGGCCACGGTGGACGAGGCGTTCAGTGGCCCCAGCAGTCCCCAGCGCATCGGCTCGTCCTGTTCATACTGTTTGCCCAGATGGATTGCCAGTTCCGCGCGTGCGAGTTCATATCCGAGGTAGAAGGCATGTGAGGGATCGATCGGCTGCGGCTGGGACCGCATGGCTGCCGCGAACACGGAAAACGGGCTGGATCCGTGCCAGTGACCGTGGCGATTCATCAGATGCAGTTCCTGTTGTTCTGCGAAAATTCGGAAATTGGCGTCAGTCAGTGCTGCTGCCAGCGAGTTCAGCGACTCGCTGCTGCGCCCCGTCCACCTGGGATCTCGCAGCATTACCAGATCCGACGTCAGATGTTTCGCGATGACTCGCTGCGCCACCGCGTGGTGAACCAGACGCCGCGCAACATGGAACTCCTGCACCGCCGTACGGCACCAGTTGATCACCTGTGTCGTCAGAACACTTCCGATCTGCAGATCCTCACACACTGCGGCCAGCACCAGATTGACTCCGGCGGAATCCACTTCGGTCAGCTCAGTCAGGTTTCCGATCCCCATCAGCATGGGCACCTGCGAATAGCGACGCCGCACATCCAGGTACCGTTCCAGTGACGGCGTAAATCCCATTCCGATCGGCTCAAGGACCGGATCAACGCGAAATGCCACGCTGTCCGCGGCCAGACGGGCGATCAGCCGGTCCAGTGAACTCAGATCGGCCGGAGTATCGGGGATCACCACGACTTCTGTTCCCAGCCGTGACACCCAGTCAACGTTTGAGGAATTGCAGCTGAGGACCAGTTCTGCGCCAGCCTCGACCGCCGCTTCGACTTCGGCGCGATCAAAACTGTCAATCGAAGTGGACAGCCCCTCGGCCCGCAGAGCGCGCACAATTTCCGCCACCCGCGGCGACGACTCGCCAGGCACGCAGCCCACGTCAATCATGTCAGCCCCCGACGCTGCCAGTGATACGGCCTGCTGCAGGACATCCTGCAGTGGCTGCTGCGTCGCATGATTGATCTCCGCGATGATCTGGATCGAATACTGATCCAGCGGCGGTGCGGGTGGTCGTCCCAGTCCAAAGTACTCGGGCAGATCACGCAGATCGCGAGGCCCCCGCTCGAAGGGCCGGCCAAAATGTGCCGTGAGCTGTTCCAGGCTGCCCTGACACCAGCCCGGCAGAATGACGCGGTCAATGTGCTCCCCGACATGCAGTCGCCGCCGCAGCAGCTCCGCATCCAGCAGCGCCGCGACCTGAATCCCGGGCACCGCAATTTCAAACTGAAATCCCACCTGTCGCGACAGACGCGTGACCATCTCGCGCAGACTCGCCTCCGCCAGGCGACCGGTCACAAACAGAATCGTGGGTTCAGCCGCAGCGGACGCCGACATCTGTGTTTCCTTGCGGCATTGCGATTCATCGCCGGGATCGGCACGTCCGTCTTCCGGACCTACCGAACAGCGCCCCCGTTCACGTTGATCACCTGCCCCGTGATGTAGCTGGACTGGTCGCTGAGCAGAAAACGCGCGAGACTGGCGATATCCTGTGGTTCACCCCAGCGTCTGAGCGGCGTCTCGCTGACGAC
>SYLK01000484.1 GCA_005809115.1 Planctomyces sp.
CTGGGCGATTGCCCGATCCGTGTACCCGGGCGCCCGCTTGACGTCGTGAGGCAGCTCGGTCATCAGGGCCTGCTGCTGCGGGTCATCAAAACAAACCTTCTCGGACAGGACCAGCGCACCGCCCGGCAGCATCCCGTTCCCGATACGCTGCAGCACAGCAGATCGTTCTGTCGGCGAAATAAACTGCAGTGTCAGGTTGAGCACGACAAATGACGCCCGGTCGATCCGGACATCGCGCAGGTCGGCCTCCTGAACCAGCACGCGACATCCCGGGGACGAATCCGCAGCCAGCAGCTTCCGCAGCTGACTGATCATCGCCGGTGCGTTGTCGATGGCATGAATCACACAGTCCTGCGGCGCCCGCTGCCGAATCAGCCTCGCACAGGCTCCCAGAGAACACCCCAGGTCGTACACGTTTGAGCCGGGACGAACGAATCGCTCGGTGAGCTGTTCAATCAGCGACAGAATGGATGCATACCCCGGAACCGAACGCGCAACCATGTCCTGAAATACTTCGACCACTCGCGCGTCAAACTCGAAGTCACCGACCTGGTGCAGTGGCAGCGAGTAGATCTGATCTCGTTTCATGCGCGATTTCAGACTGGGGTCTTCGATGGGAATGTGCAGGTCGGTCGTCTGGCTCACGCCACGTCCGCAGATTAACTTTCCCGACAGGCCATGTCGATGGGACGCCCGTCACCGCCAGTTGACCTGGAAATCAGTTGCCAGCACCATGGGCTGATCTGTACACTGTCGTTTCCGCAGTCTTCGGTCAACTCAGGGCCGTTTCTGCCCCGTGCGTGTTCTTCCCTGCTTTCGCTTCGCGCAAAATACTGGAGTTCCCCATGTTTGTGATTCCGGGTCGTTTCGGCAGGGACAACTGCGATGGCTTTTCCCGGCGTGAACTCCTGCGTGTCGGCAGCTCCGCCATCACGGGACTGAGCCTGGCGTCGCTGCTGCAGCACTCAGCCCGCGGTGCCGACGTCTCGGACGAGGAAGCCCGGTACGGCGGAAAAGGGTTTGGCGGTGCCAAAAGTGTGATCATGGTATATCTCCAGGGCGGTCCCAGCCATCTGGATTTGTGGGATCCGAAGCCCGGCGTGCCGGACAATGTCCGCAGCGTGTTTTCCAGCATCGACACCCGACTCCCGGGAGTCCAGTTTACCGAGCTGCTGCCGAAACTGGCCGGACAGATCCACCGCGCCACTCTGATCCGATCGCTCAGCTATACGCCGATCGGACTGTTCAATCATACGGCGGCGATCTATCAGATGCTCACGGGTTACACCGCCGACAACGTCAGTCCATCCGGTCAGCTCGAACCGCCCAGCCCGAAAGACTTTCCAAATTTCGGATGCAACATTGTCCGCCTGAAACCGCCCGTTGTGCCGATGCTGCCGTTCGTCATGATGCCCCGTCCGCTGCAGGAGAGCAACGTCATCGGGAAAGCCGGTACGGCCGGATTTCTCGGACGCGCTCACGACCCGTATTATCTGTACCCGCCCGGCGACGATATGGATCTCGCCAAAATGGATCGCGTCCGCGTGGACGATCTGACTCTGCGACAGGAAGTGCCACTCCAGCGACTTGGTCGACGCGCGTCCCTCCGCGATACAGTCAATGCCGGAATGAAGGATCTCGACCGAGCCGTCCAGCAATATGCCCTGGATGAGTACTACGAAAAAGCGCTCAGCCTTGTGCTGTCCGGACGAGCCCGCGAAGCGTTCAATCTGAATGCGGAATCCGCAGAACTGCGGGCGAAATACGGCAACAATACCTTTGGTCAGAGCTGCCTGCTCGCACGCCGGCTGGTCGAAGCCGGTACCCGCGTCGTGGAAGTCAACTGGCCCAAAATTGCCAACTCCGACAATCATTCCTGGGATGTTCACGTGGGTCTCAGTCAGAGAATGAAGGACCAGTCCGCTCCCATGCTTGACGCTGGTCTGTCCACGCTGCTGGAAGACCTTGACGAGCGCGGGTTGCTGCAGGACACGCTCGTCATCGCCGTCGGGGAGTTTGGCCGAAGTCCCAAACGCGGCGTCAGTACATCCGGCAACGTCAATACCGACGATGGCCGCGATCACTGGCCGTACTGCTATACCGGCCTCATCGCCGGTGCGGGAATTCGGCGTGGTTATGTGCATGGCCGATCTGACGAAACCGCGTCGGCTCCTGCCGACAGCCCTGTCCATCCCGGCGAACTTCTGGCGACGATCTACCACGCTGTGGGCATCTTCCCCCGCCGCATGGTCCTGAATCACCTGAACCAGCCGCGGGAAATGGTCAAGGCGGACGCTGCCCTGTCACTGTTTGCCTGATACGACGACGCTCGCGAACACACGCAGAACGCCAGCCGCAAAGTGGCCGTTTCAGCAGAGGTGTCTGATGACATGCGATCGCCGTGACCTGCTGAAGGCCGCTGCCGCGTGTGCGGTAACCGGTTTTGCGGTGACCGGTTTTGCCGATGGACCGGACTTTACCACCGATCTCCGCGTGATCCGCAGCGGCTGGGATGGTGTGAAGTGCTATGTCCACTCCCGGGCCGGAGCAATCCCTCCCGGAGTTGCCGCGAATCCTGGTCAGTCCCCCATCGTCGTGTTGACCACGCAGAAACACGCCGTACACGGCAACGATATCTTCGATGGCCTGGAAGATCTGCGGAGTGACGATCTGGGACAGACCTGGTCCGGGCCGACACCACAGCAGGGTCTGAGTCGCCGCGGGAATCCCGATGGGACCGTGGCTGCGCCATGCGACTTCACGCCCCGATGGCACGCACAGTCCGGCGTCCTGCTGGGAACCGGGAAAACGTTCTGGTACCGGAACAACGATCAATACCCGGGATCACCGTCTCAGACCGTGTATGCGACCTATGATCCGTCCCGCCGACTGTGGTCCGACTGGCAGGCCGTGATCTATCCGGACGACCCGAAGTTCCATCATGCGTGTGCCGGCTGCACTCAGCGAATTGATCTGCCCGGTGGAGACATCCTGCTGCCCATCTATTTTCAACCGACGCCAGGCAGCTGGGATCTGCGGGCTGCGGTAGTGTACGCCACGTTCGACGGTCAGACGCTCCGCTATGTACGCCATGGCACGGAATTCGAGCTGCCCGACAAGCCACCGCAGCATGATGGACTGAGTGAGCCGTCACTCACAAAGTTCGGCGAGCGTTTTTTTCTGACAATCCGCTCGATTGTGCGGGGCTATGTGACGACCAGCGCCGACGGCCAGAACTTTGAGCCGCTCCGCCCGTGGTGTTTTGATGACGGCACAGAACTGGGAAACTACCAGACACAGCAGCACTGGGTGACACACAGCAGCGGCCTGTACCTGGTGTATACGCGGCGGGGCGCGAACAATGACCACATCTTCCGTCACCGTGCGCCGCTGTTCATCGCGCGCATTGACCCGGAGAAACTCGTGGTGATCCGCGAATCGGAGCGGATTCTCGTCCCGCAGGCCGGTACGCGGCTGGGGAACTTCGGCGTCGTCGAGATCAGCCCCGACGAAATCTGGGTCATCACGACCGAATGGATGCAGCACCCGCCGCCGGGCGGCTTCGAAAAATACGGCAGCAACAACCGGATCTTCTGTGCCCGAATCCGCTGGACACAGTCATCCTGACGCAGACTTCGCGGACAAACCCATGCCTCACAGATTTCCTCTGGCAGACCATCAAAGTTCCTCCGTCGGCATGCTGCTGCTCAGTCTGATGGCGATGCTGCTGCTCAGCCCGGCCGGATCCGTTTCCGGTGCCGACGGCCCGCCGGACCAGCAGCACTATCGAATCGAAACCATCGCGGGAAATGGCCGGCGGGGCGATACGCCTGCAGTCGCGGCCGACGCGACCGCAGTGCCCGTCGATCTCCCGTTCGGTGTGGAATACGGACCGGACGGCGGGCTCTATATCACCGCGATCGGCAGCCATCGCGTGCTGCGTCTTGACCCGGAAACCGGCCACCTGACATCGGTGGCGGGGACTGGCCGCAAGGGGTACACGGGGGACGGTGGTCCGGCAACCGCGGCTTCCTTCAACGAGCCCTACGAGGTGCGTTTTGACTCCCGCGGAAACATGCTCATCCTGGACATGCAGAATCATGTGCTCCGCCGGGTTGACCGCACGTCCGGCATCATCGTGACGATCGCCGGTGACGGTGTGGCGGGTGACGAGGGCGACGGCGGTCCGGCCGTCGCCGCGCGCCTCCGCTATCCTCACTGCCTGACGCTCGACACACACGACACTATCTTCGTGGGCGACATTCTGAACCACCGGGTGCGCCGCATTGACGCGAATTCCGGACGCATCGATACAGTGGTCGGAAACGGCCTGCCCGGAGTTCCCGGCGAAGGGACGCTCGCCCGCGAGCAGCCGCTGGAAACCCCCCAGGGGCTGGCGATTCATGACGGTGGTCTGTGGCTCGCGTCCTATCGGCGACATCGGGTCTGGCGGATGGATCTGGAAACGGGAGTGATCCGCTGCTTCGCCGGAACCGGGCAGCAGGGTTACAGCGGTGACGGCGGCGATCCGCTGCAGGCAACCTTTGACGGGCCCCGCGGGATGACGATCTCACGCGAGGGCCTGCTGTATCTCGTCGAAGGGGAAAACAATGTGCTGCGGGAACTGAATCTGCGGCAGAACACCATCAGAACCGTGGCCGGGGTCGGGCCGACACAGCACGTCTACGCCGGCGACGGCGTTCCTGCCACCGAGGCGCCACTCTGGCAGCCACATGGTGTCTGCGTCAGCCGTGACGGCTCGCTCATCCTGAGTGACACCATCAATCACCGCGTCAGAAAGCTGGTTCCCGCGAGCCGTGGCGACTGAGTGGTCAGTCGTACTATTCGTCGTCCAGCACGTGCACCATGGTGATGGATTTCACGATGTCGTGGGCATCGTACTTCCACACCACACGTTTCGCCGAGTCATGCGTGATTTCAAACGCGTGTGCTCCGCGACCTTCCTGACCTCGCAGAAAGTTGGCAATCACAAAATTCCCGTTCTTCAGCACCTGCAGACTCGTGATCCAGTTCAGATTCAGATCAGGCGCGTCGGCTGCGGTGAGTTCCCACACGGTCTTCTTTTCCGGTGTGACTTCGATCACGCGTTTCTGTGTTCCGCAGCCGATCAGCGTGTTGCCGTTGTCCAGTCGCAGTGCTTCGAATACGTCACTGACGCCCGGATATTCCCAGACAATCGCTCCGCTGCGATCATATTCCCGCACGACACCTTCAGCTTCGTGGCACGCCAGCAGGTGACCATTGCTGATCTGCCGCAGACAACGCAGCTGACGATGTGCCTGCTGTTCGCTGGTCTGCAGCGGAATCGTGAACACAATCTCGCCCCGGGCGTTGATTTCCACTGCCCGACACGGGCCCTGTTCGGCCAGCAGAATATTCCCGCCGGGCAATCGATCACAGGTCAGCACCTGCTCACATTTCGCCTGATATGCGAACGTTGTGTTGTGATTCCGATCGACTTCCTGAACTCCCGTGGGCGCACCACCGCTGGCGAAAACCACCCGGCCCTCTTCCGCCATGCGAAAGCAGACCGCGATGTTCGGAAACGGGTGCTCCCATTCCAGCCGGCCGTCTGCAGAGAACTCCGCCAGTCGATGTGCCGTGCTGCTGTATTCGCAAACCATGATGCGATGCCGGACTGGTGTACCCGGTCGCCCCGCAGCGTCTTCCGCGTGACTCACAGCCGTCACGCACAGTGCCAGCAGCAGCCACACGCCGCTGGCCAGGCCGAGGAATCTGCTGCAGACCAGACCACGCCGGACTTCATCAGTATGCTGGTATCGCATCAACCGCGCTTTCGGAAAGGAGGAAAGGCTGACATAAGAGTGACACGGCTGTCACGTTGCCAGACGCCACCGCGCAGTCGCACAGTGACTGCTGTACTGAAACCAGCGCGGTCACCAGAGCATACGGGAACCGCCAGCGCTGGTCAACGTCCGTACCACTTCGCCAGCCGGGCGGGGGAAACGCCGGCGTACCAGGCCGCCACCAGGAACTGATTCAGCAGCGTGGTCCGGACTATACCCAGTCGCAGCCAGCGGCGCGCCGAGACTGTCACCGCTGAGTCCAGCAGAACGATTCGGCCGTGACTGCTGAGTCGACGGCAGAACTCGTAGTCCTCCATCAGAGGCTGTTCTCGAAACCCGCCCATGGTGTAGAAGGTCTCAGCTCTCAGGAAGACCGCCTGATCACCGTAGGGCAGCTGCAGCCAGCGGGACCGCAGCCTGGTCCCGAATTCCACCAGCCGCAGCAGCGGGTGCGAATGATCGATTCTCAGTTGAAAGGCACCTCCCGCGCCGGTCCCGGCAAGGCCGCTGCGGACCTGATCGCCAAAGTTGTTCGGCAGACGTGCATCTGCATGCAGAAACAGCAGGAACTCACCCCGTGCGACCGCTGCCCCGGCATTCAGCTGCAGTCCCCGACCCCGGCCGCACCGCAGCACCGTCGCGCCACAGGATTCCGCTGCGGCACAGGTCCGGTCTGTGCTGCCCCCGTCGCACACAATCACCTCCGTCGCGCGCGACTCCTGCAGACTGCGCAGTGTTGCCGGCAGGCTGTGCTCCTCATTCAGGGTCGGGATAATCACAGACACCAGATCGGCCTGCGTCCGGGGCAATTCCGCCGCGCAGGGGTGTCCCGACCGGCGACAGGGCAACAGATCCTGAGGAAAATCAACGTCTGACAGAATCTCCAGCTGTCGGACCGAGGCACTGATCCGTTGCGCGTTGCACAACGTCTGTTCCCGCACCGATGCGGTTCCCCAGTCCACGTCATGAAACAGCTCCGGCAGATGCCGTCGCATGCCAATCAGGTAATAGCCGCCATCCCGGGCCGGTCCCAGCACGACATCGCAGGTTCGCAGTGCGATGAAGGCGTCCGTCAGATGACTTGCGGTCAGCGACGGGCAGTCAGTTCCGATCACCACGACTCGCCCTGCTCCGGCAGTGAAGGCCGCCGCTGCTGCAAGACTCATCCGGTCGCCCAGACAATCGCCTTCCTGCCTCAGATATGTCCGACGATCACCGAATAACTGCTGCATTCCTGCTGCGTCACCCCCGGCAAACCGGATCTCCACAGCGCAGGGAACGGCGTCTGTGAGCGCATCTGCCGTCCGGAGCGTCTGCCGGACCAGAGTCTTGTGGAGTGCCGCCGCTCCGTCGGGGCCAAGCGCCGGAATCAGCCGCGTCTTCGTCCGGCCGGCTTCAGGATATCTGGCCATCACGATCAGGCGATTCGGGACATCAGCGAGGTACTGCGACAAGCGTCTGTCTTCCCTGGACGAGAATCAGTTCCGTGTCTGCCGCCACATCCCGGAATGTCTGGGGGATACCCGATGGCCAGGTGACGGTCAATTCATTGATGCGGTCGTCGCTGCCCAGGCCAAACACCAGTTGTCGCTGGTTACTGGCCTGGTAACCGTCCCCGGCCGTGAGCTGCCGGACGGTCTGGATGTTGCCGCGGGTGACTCGCACAGAGGTCCCGATGGCATCCCGGCTGCAGCTGACGCCGCGCAGCTGCAGGGACAGATGATGGCCGGCGCCTGCCGTCACGTTCGTCAGCAGAGCAGCGGGAGCATCGAGATGTGTCACGACGAAATCCTCACGTCCGTCACGGTTCCAGTCGAGCTTTGCCAGTCCACGGCCCAGCGCCTCCTGCTCAAACCATGGCCCGGGACAATCGCCCCGTGTTTCTTCGAACTGACCATCACCGAGATTGCGAAAGTACTGTGGCCGCATGCGCCACGGAATTCGATCGTCCCGCAAGTCATCCACATGCCCGTTGACGGTAATCAGATCGGGTTTCCCGTCCAGCTCGCCGTCCAGAAACTGTGTCCCGAAACCCAGCATCAGCAGACTGGGATCTCGCAGTCCGGTTTCGGCTGCGGCATCCCGGAAAAGTCCGCCCGGCTGCTGCAGATACAAGGTGTTTGACTCTTCGTAATAATTCGTCACGAACAGATCGAGCAGACCGTCCGCATTCGCATCGTCAGCCGCGATTCCCATGCAGGCCTGAGTGCGACCATCCCGATCGAAGGCCAGACCACTTACCACAGCGTCTTCCCGAAACACTGGCACCGCTTCCGCCGCGGGTGTCTCGTTGCGAAAATAGAAATTGGCATCCGTGTCGTTTGCGACGAAGACGCTCAGCCGGCCTGAGCCGCTGAAATCCGCCGCTGCAATTCCCAGCCCCCGGCCACCTGTGACTGCCAGTCCGCTGCCATCCGACGCCTCCACGAATCGGCCATCACCCAGATTCAGGAAGAAATCATCAGCGGCAGCCTGGAAATCATGAGGAGTGCAGCTCGCCGGCCTGCCACTGCGCGAGCGGCAGATCCGTGCAAACACATCATCACCTGCCAGATAGTTCACGGCATACAGATCCGGCAGAGCGTCACCATTGAGGTCCGCCATGAGACAACTCGTGGTCCAGCTTCCTCCTCCGGTGCCGGATTCCGCAGTGACATCCGAAAATGTCCCGTCGCCATTGTTGTGAAACAGTCGATTGGCGTTCAGATTCGCCACGTACAAATCCGGATACCCGTCGCCATTGTAGTCCCCGGCGGTCACCCCCTGACTGTAGCGGTCCTCGATCACCGCGGCCAGTTCAGTGATATCCTGAAACCGCCCGGTACCGACGTTGCGAAACAGCCGATCGGTCCGGGACGCTGTCTGCGCATCGACTGGCCAGTCTGTTCCCTGCGTCAGATACACATCCGGCCAGCCATCGCCGTCGAAATCGAGGACGGCAGCACCTCCCCCGGTGAACTCGAACGGGCGCGGCCCGGGAGTTGCCGGGTCTGCGCCATTCCGATAAGAGAACACGATCCCGGTCGCTGCCGCTTCATCAGAGAAACGGACGGTCAGATCTGTCGTTCGGGCAGTATTCTGAACGGCCAGAACCGGATTCCGTTCGCGTCCCGACAGCCGTGGCAGTGGAAAGTCAGAAAAGTCCGCGGAGATCGCCGGGTCTGCAGCAGAAATGGTTCTCGGCAGGTCGGGCGTCAGCTGCGGATTCAGCCGCTCGATTGCCTGCTGAGCCCATTCCAGACGGGGATTTCGGGTGAGTGCCAGCCGCGTCCAGCCGGCAGCCTCCCAGAGCAGCCCGGCAGCTTCACACACAGCTGCCGCATCTCTGGCGGTCGTTTCGGGCAGCGTCGATCGCTGCCGTTTCAGCACCTGCAGCATCTCCTGCAACAGGACCGCACGCTGCGTGAGGAACCTCGATCGTTCTGTTTCCCCGAGCGTATGCAGCAGCTGGGCTGCCTGGTAACATGCGCGCTGATGGCACGAGTCGCGTCTGAGCGATTCCCAGTAACACCTGACAGCCGCCTGCCGGTCTCCCTGCGCCAGCGCGGCATCTCCGCGAAGCGCCCACAGCTCCGGGTGCGCTTCTGCTGCTGCGGGAAGACGGGCCGAAAACTCCAGAAAATCCGCAGTTCGCCCTGTTTCCATCAGCAGGCTGCAAAGTCTCACGTACGCTTCGACCAGGTCCGGCGCTGCGGCGATGGCATTCCGCAGCCGCTGTTCTGCCCTCTGCATCTGTCGCCCCCCATGGTCGACCACCGCGGCCCCCAGCTGTGCCAGTGGATCATCCGGATGATCAGTCGCGATCCGGATGATGACATCGCCGTTTTCTCGGGCGGTATCACGCAGTCCCAGCAGCAGCAGATCCGTCGGAGTCGCTGCACCCAGCTGCAGCAGCCGCATCCGAACCGCAGTGGCTTCCCATGTTCGGCCGCACAGTCCCAGCAGCCAGGCCAGATGCTGCTGAGACGGGATGTGCCGAGGATTCTGCGCCAACGCTTGCCGCAACTGGTGCTCGGCATCCGTGAGTCGCTCAAGCCCGTTCAGCAGAATGTCTCCGGTCAGACAGCGAGCCTCAACGGCGGTCGGGCTGCCATCGTCCGGAATCCGATTCAGCCATGCAACCGCGTCCGTGTACCGCCGCAGCCGGAGCGCAGCTTCACCGGCAATCAGCAGTGCGCTGCCACCGCAGTGCACATCGTCTGAGATGCCGGACGCGATTCGCTCGGCCTCCGCGTGATTCCCGCGCGCAGCGGCCGCCTGCGCCCGGGTCAGCATCTGACGGGGCGAACGTCCGGACAGAAAATAGCGCGCGGTCAGCGCAATACAGACAGAGAGCCCAAACGCCGCCAGAAGCAGAGCACAGCTTTGCCCGCGAAGTCGTGAACGCTCAGGGATGGTCCCCGATGGAACGGACGGCAGCGTCAAGTCTCACTTCCTGCCTCCGGCAGCAGCCTGCATGTCGAAATCCAGCGAATTCTCACCCGGGTTGACCTGTGCGGTCAGTCCGGATGTCAGGTCCGATCGATATTTTACGGGATGCTGCGGGAAATTGGCCTGGCCCGCCTTCTTCGTCGTCCCGGGCATCCCGGGGTGTGGCAGCGCGGGCGGCGAAATGACAACTTTATAGTCACCCACGACAACGTCCTTCATGGCATACTCGCCCGTCGCGCCAATGTCGGCGGTACCCACCTTTCCGTCCTCTGAGATAAAGCTGATGGATCCGGAGGTGACGGCCTGTCCGTCAAGTGTCACCTTGCCGGATGCATTGCCGCTGATCTCTGTTTCGCCGCCACAGCCACAAACGGCCTGAGCGAGGATCAGCACGGCCAGCCGCAGCCGGACGCCCGAAATCGAGTGAGGATCGAAAAGCATGGGTAGCGCCTGCCGCCTGTTTACCAGGGATCAGAATTCACCAATCACCCGACCGTCATCCGCCACACACAGACTGGTCAGAGTGAGGAAATCGATGTTGTCGGAAATGAACCGGACGGAACCGTCACCCAGCAGCACATTGATGCCGCCAACATGGAACGAATTCAGGATGGTGTTGGGTTCATACGGAGCACCGGAACCGGGACCGGGGACTTTGGTGTTCGGTGGATACCGGACGGCTGTAATTCCTGTCGACCAGACGTCGCCGAAGTCACCGCCTGGCCAGGGAGGAGCCACGTCCTGAAGCGTGTTGTCGCTTCGCGCAAGACCAGTGTAGCCGGACCAGCCGCCATAGTAATTCGTGCGCAGGTCCCGATTGTTCACCAGCCCGGACTGTTCGCCCACCATCATCGTATTGGATGTTCCATCAATGGCGTTGGCAATGCTCTTAATGCGGGAGGGGCACAGCAGACCGGTAGCCGCATACTGGCCGCCGTTGTACCCGGACCCGAAGATTCCTGTGCGACCTGCGGGATCCGGAAACGCGCCCATGATGCCGACATAGTCCCACAGCTGGGGATTTCCGCCGGCCGGAGCCTGCAGAGTACCGGTTGCACCGACCTGAGGTGCGGTACTCGAGGGACAATTCCCCAGCGGAACCTTGAACCCCTGCAGCACGACATTCGTATTGGACGTCGGTCGTGTTACCGTGGGAAATCCGGTGTACGGCGTGTGGAATGTGCTGCCATCGCCGAAACCCAGCCGGTTGTAAACTGCCGCCTGCTCGATGTATGGCAGAATCACTACACGCCAGCTGGGACCGATGATGCTGTAGTTCCTGCTGTAGGGAAACGGATTCAGTTCCCCGCCCTTCATCCCGCCGATGGGGAACTTGTTGTACGCGTCGTGATAATTGTGAAATGCCAGGCCCAGCTGCTTCAGGTGATTCTTGCACTGCGTGCGGCGGGCGGCCTCACGCGCCTGCTGCACTGCCGGAAGCAGCAGAGCAATCAGAATGGCGATAATGGCGATGACCACCAGGAGTTCAATCAGCGTGAACCCGCGCAGGCCCCGGCCGGGGCGATGACAGCGACCTTCCATTCGAACCTCCTCGAAAACAGACAGCGAATCGGCGGGGTCATCTCTGCCGCCAGCCAGCACCGTCACCCGCGAAAAGCCTGCACGCGGGTTGACGCGTGGGAGCAGCCGCAACAGAAACGACAGACGGTACATCGGTCAACACGGTTCCCCCGTCGGAAACAGAGGCATCGCACGCAGTCAGTGTGGCAGACGCGCAACGCTCGAAAGTACGGACGGTGGGAATTCTACACCGCTCATCAGCTTGTCTGCAACCCAGGTCCCGCCAGCAGTTGCAACAGGACGCGGGGCGTAAGACACTGCACGAAACAGTCAACTGCTTCTGTGAGGACAAGCATCAGGCTGACGGCGTGGCGGCTGACCAGCGGGAAAAGGGCGGAGCGATGAGCAGGAAAGTACTGCTGACACTGGCAACAGTTCTGCTGCTGGCCGGGTTTCTGCTGTGGATCCGACAGGGATCACGCCCCCACGTTCTGCTGATCACGCTCGATACGACGCGGGCCGATCGGATCGGGTGCTATGGCTATCAGTGAAGTCGCACGCCGGTTCTCGACGCCCTGGCAGGGGCCGGAGTCCTGTGCGAACGCGCCTGCACCGTTGCCCCGCTGACCCTGCCGGCCCATGCAAGTCTGCTGACCGGGTTGTATCCGGCCGAGACCGGGGTTCGTCGCAACGGCCGTGAAAGGCTCAGCGTCGACATCCCCGCTCTGGCGGAAATACTCGCGGACCAGGGATACGACACCGGCGCATTCGTCGCCTCGTTCGTACTCGACAGCAAGTTCGGACTCGATCGCGGTTTCGATGTTTATGACGACGATCTGGACGACATTCACGCTGTCGTCGCCAGACGCCACCGCGCAGTCGCACAGTGACTGCTGTACTGAAACCAGCGCGGTCACCAGAGCATACGGGAACCGCCAGCGCTGGTCAACGTCCGTACCACTTCGCCAGCCGGGCGGGGGAAAC
>SYLK01000485.1 GCA_005809115.1 Planctomyces sp.
GACGCGGCCGACAATCTCGAATGGTCGCCTGCCGAACTTCCCTGTCATTCCGCGCTGAAAGGGTGAGTTCGTCCTGACCAGATCAGCGACTTTGCCATGATCCTCCAGTCGCTTGTCGCCGCGAGCCACGGTGGCACTGCAGAAGTCACAGACCGTGACCAGCGCTGTGCTGAGCCGGAATTCAACGGGCCCGCCGCAGGCAGGACATCGCCCCATCCTGCGTTTCATCAGTCGCATCCCGCCACTGCAGGGTGAGCGCAGAGCAAGGCCGGGGCTCCCCGCTCCACGACCCGGACCACCACATGCCGAGCCAGCAGAGATTCGCGGAGCCGCAGATCCCAGGGCCATTCCTGACGACGGCGGCAGCAGAACAGATTAAACGTCACGACGCCATGCTCCGGCCAGGAGTGACATGCCAGATGAGACTCGCTCAGGAGATAGAGACCGGTGACGCCGCCTGGTTCCGGGAAACTCCGCCACAACGGCAGGCCGACCACGTGGAGTCCCAAGTCATTGACGATCCGGTCACACAATTCTTCCAGACACGGCCGCGAACGAAGATACGCCTCGGCACAACCACCAGCGTCAATGATCCACTCGCAGCCGGTGACCGAATCGTCACTCTGCCCGACGGCGGCATCGCGGGATGGTTGGGGCATCCGGTATTCCTTCAGGACCGGCCAAAAAATCGTTTGAACAAACTCAGGAAAACTTCGGCCGCATGAATCCTGCACCTCGAATTCGGATTCGCTGGATCAGTTCATCAGCCGGCCGACGATTTCATGCAGCAATTATACGGCCAAAACGAAACATTCAGGTCCAGCCGCTGTCACGCACCCGCGTGATTCCGGTCAGGGGGCGCTGCGCTTCCCTGACCAGAAAACTTGTTCAACTGATTCTCTGGCCGGTCCTTAACGACGTCCACACAACGTGCATTCAACGCACGCTCTGGCTCGCCGCACCGACGGCTCGCCGCTCGGTTCCGAACATTCGTTCCTGCAGGCCGGCAGAATAGCACCTCGCGGCCGTCAACGCGAGGGCAGCGGGGCAGGGACTGGCTGTTTCAGAATTTCCGACATCCGCACGGCGATCGCCAGCTGGCGCCGGGCCTTTTCTTCGTTCCCCGCGAGGGCGTACAGTCGTGCCAGGGACTGATGGACTGTGATCAGCTTCGGGTCCACGCTGACGGCCTGTTCCAAGGCAGCCATAGCTGCGGCAGAATCGCCGCGCTGCAGTTCACAGTTGCCCAGAAGGATCCAGTTCGCGGAATTTCTGCGCATTTTCAGCAGATCGTGGACGTGTTCCAGGGCTTCGTCCGTTCGCCCGTGCGCATAGTGATCGTGCGCGAGAATGGAGATCGCACCGCTGCTGGGGTCGGCCGCGAGCAATGGATCACTGAGTGCCTGTGCGGCGAAACCAGGAGCGCGGGGATCACCGGCCACGCGCACGATCTGAGCCAGTGCTGCGTCAACCTGGCCGTCCCGGAGCCCGCTGCCGCGGACGTTCTCGAGGGACTTTTTCGCCCGCTGAAGTTCCAGATCGACGTGCGGTCCGGCTTCCAGAGCTGCATGGTCATACCAGGCCAGTCCCTGAGACCGCAGCCGATCGACATCGCCCAGGAATGACAGGTCGTGGAGCGGTTCCAGTTCCTCAACCGTGTCCTCCGCCGTGGCGGCGTTCTCGGGCGAGGATTCTCTGTCGTGAATCCCGATGCGATGATGGGTAAACGCCAGATGGATGATTTCGGTAGGGCCGACCGGCATGTGACAGTGTGTGCAGTCATTCTCGCGACTCTGCTGATCCAGGAACCGCGGCTGTGTTCGGCATTCGTCGGCATCATGGCACTTCAGGCAGATCGCCCGATAATGCGTCAGGCGCTGTTCCGGCGACGGGGTCGCGTGCGGATTATGGCAGGTGATGCACGTCAGCGTCCCGGATTTCTGATAGCAGCGACTGCGGGCCAGCTGATCGCCGTGTCCCACCACTTTCATCGATTTCTCGGGAACGCGTTCACGAAAGAACTGGAGGTACTCCTGCAGCGGCAGGCCGGGGCGGTAGTCGGACAATCGGCGACCTCGCGCCATCACTTCGGCACTGGATGTCAGATGGCACTGCTGGCAGACAGCTTCTGACAGGTCGCGGGACAGATGCACCGGATTGACGATGGTGTAGTCCACGTCGCTGGAACCGGGCGTGCCTGACTCGCTGGCCGGCTGACGCTTCCGTGTTTCGACATGCAGAGCCCCGGGGCCATGACAGCGTTCGCAACCGATGGCCGTTTCATGAATCCGCAACTTCTGGACAGTGCCTTCGACAGGTTCCACGGCACCGGCATGGCAGGCGACACAGCGTTCGATCGCGTGGCGCGCGAACCCTTCGTGGGCTGCCTGGTCATAACCCGGAGACATTCCCCACTGGCCGGTCGAGGCAAACCAGGTCAGCGGGGCTTCCGTCAGAAAACCGTCGATTTCCGCCAGATACGTTCGGGAGAAATGCCCGGACCCGATCACATATTTCAGAGGGTGATCGGCCAGTTCGATATCCCCGAACCCCGGAACCCCCGTCAGCACATCCCGTTGCCACAGCTGACCATCTCTGCGGTGCACGGTAAACCGGCGTCCGGACACAGGGTGATTGAATTCCACGTCAGGTGGTTCCAGACCAGGGTCGGCCGGGGCCATGGAGCGGGACATGGCAGACTGCCCATATGACTCGTGTGCAGCGCTGTGGCACTCGCGGCACGCGGCAGTTCCGACGAAGCGCACGTCGGAGCGAGTGTTCAGGAATGGGCTGGAAGTGACGGCGGGCAGAGGCGGCCCGGCGGGAAGATCCCGAACCGCACCGGCCTTTGCCGGCAGTGGCGAGACCGTCGCGGGACGACTGACATACCACCCGACAGCGCCTCCCAGGGCCAGCACAGTTGCCACTGTCAGACACACGCCGCGCCAGCGCGCCGCGATGCCGGCAGCGGGCAGGGGGACATGACTGTTTGGGTCACGCTGGCCGGTTTGAGACATGGTACAACTGCCCGGGATACCTGGGGAAACGTGGATTCCGATCCGGCTACGCGACACGGGATTCAGCGGACTTCAGACACATTCCCCCCCGGGCAGGTTTACCACAGTCGCTCGGTCGCAGCAATCGGCCACTCTCGACCACTCTCGACACGACGCGGCCACGGAGGTTCTGTCAGGGGTTCTGAGTCTGTCGGCGGCCGACCGGAACGACTATGATGCCGGAATGTCGGGGAATCGTGAACTGGAATCGGCCATCAATGGGGCCATGGCGTGCGATCAGTTTTCGCTGCGAAAGCTGCTGCGCACCATGCGGGATGCTGAAAGGTCGGGAAAGCCGTTCGAGCGATCGCTGGAAAAGTTTCAGGAGCTGCTCCAGCTGTCGGTGCAACTGCGGTCTTCGCGCCAGAATCTGGCTCCTCGACTGACCTGGGACGAGCAGCTGCCGGTGGTGGAGCGACGTGAGGAAATTGCGGACACGATCAATCGCAGCCAGGTGGTGATCATCTGCGGTGAGACGGGATCCGGGAAGTCGACACAGCTGCCGAAGATCCTGCTGGAGCTGGGGCGTGGGATCGGTGGTGTGATCGGACACACGCAGCCGCGGCGCATCGCGGCCCGATCCATCGCGGCGCGACTTTCGGAAGAATTGCAGTGCCAGCCCGGTCGCGAAGTGGGGTACCGCATTCGCTTCAGCGACACGTCCGGGCCGCTGACATTGATCCGCCTCATGACTGACGGAATCATGCTGGCGGAAACGCAGACGGATCGATTCCTCGACCAGTACGACACGATCATTGTCGACTAAGCGCACGAGCGGTCGCTCAACATCGACTTTCGGCTCGGCTATCTCAAACGACTGCTGCCGCGTCGCAGAGACCTGAAGCTGATCATTACCTCGGCCACGATTGACGCGGAGCGTTTCGCGGAACATTTCGGCACGGGCGGCCTGCCGGCGCCAGTGATCACGGTCACTGGGCGCACATATCCGGTGGAAATCCGATACCGTCCGCTCGAGGGCGATGCCGGGGAAGCCGTCCGCGGCAATTCGGACGCGCGTGGCGAAGACAGCCCGCCGCGGGACTGGCTGGACGGCGTGGCGGATGCCGTGGATGAGCTGGCGGCGTCGGATCCGGGCCATATTCTGGTGTTTCTGCCGACGGAACGTGACATTCGGGATGTCGAGCGACGACTGAGCGGGCGCCGCTACCCGGGCGACACCAGTCAGCGGCCCACGGAAATCGTTCCGCTGTATGGCCGGCTGTCCATGGGAGACCAGGACCGAGTCTTTCGCACGTATCCGCACCGGCGGATCGTGCTGGCGACCAATGTGGCTGAGTCGTCGCTGACCGTTCCCGGAATTCATTTTGTGGTCGATACCGGCACTGCCCGGATCAGTCGCTACTCGGCTCGCTCCCGGATGCAGCGGCTGCCGATCGAAGCCGTGTCGCAGGCATCCGCCAACCAGCGCGCCGGACGATGCGGCCGAATCGGCCCGGGCGTGTGCATCCGACTTTACAGCGAGCAGGACTTCCGATCGCGGGAGGAATTTACCTCGCCCGAAATTCAGCGCACGAACCTTGCGGCGGTGATCCTGCGGACGATTCACCTGCGGCTGGGTGACATTGAGGACTTTCCGTTTCTCGATCCTCCCCGAACCACGACTGTGCGGGAAGGTTACCGCACTCTGGAGGAGCTGGGTGCCATCACGGCCGAACGTGAGCTGACCGACATCGGCCGGCGCATGGCACAACTGCCGGTCGATCCCCGCATCAGTCGGATCATCCTGGCGGCAGCCGAGGAACACGCGCTGTCTGAGGTACTGCCCATTGCTGCAGCGCTGGAGTCGCAGGATCCCCGCGAACGTCCTCTCGACAGGCAGCAGCGGGCGGATGAAGCACATGCGGGTTTTCGCCACCGCGATTCGGATTTTCTGACGCTGCTGGCGATCTGGGACGCGTGGCACGAAATGAGCGACAAGCTGTCCGGCGGACAGCTGCGAAAATGGTGCCAGCAGAAGTTCATTTCCTGGCTGCGGATGCGCGAATGGGTCGACGTGCATCGTCAGCTGAAGGAACTGCTGGCGGAGAGCGACGACCAGTCTGTCCGCAAGGCGGCTTCCACCCACGCGTTGTCCCATCGCCGCAACGATTATGCCGCCATTCACCGGTCACTCATGACCGGACTCCTGGCAAACCTGGCATGCCAGACTCCTGGCGGAGAATACACCGGGACGGGGGGTCAGAAACTGACGATCTGGCCCGGATCGGCACTAGCGGCCAAAGGGGCGAAATGGCTGGTGGCCGCGGAACTGGTGGAAACCAGCAGGCGCTACGCTCGCACGATCGCCCGGATTCAGCCGGAATGGATTGAACCACTCGCCGACCACCTTGTGACACGGGAGTACTCTGAGCCTCACTGGGATCCCGCGGCGGGAAACATCATGGCCTTTGAAAAGGTCAGCCTGTGGGGACTTCCCATCGTACCACGGCGGAAGGTTTCCTACGCGCGGGTGGATCCCGTCAGGTGCCGTGAGCTGCTGATCGCCCATGGACTGGTGGAATTTGGTCTGTTGTTCGGGGCAACAGACGAGGACCGAAACTCGGATTACGCCGAAGAGGAAGAACTGCTTCGCAGCGGTGCCGCGTCGAGAATTACGCCGGGACGTTCCGTCGCCCGCCCGGATCTCGACAGCAGCGCCCTGAATCGGCGCGGCTGGGGCCGCGAGTTTCCCTTTCTGCAGCACAATTTCGACGTACTCCGGCAGCTGGAGGAACTGCAGCACCGCACGCGGCGACATGATCTGACACCGTCCGATGATGCACTGTTCGCACTCTACGACGCACAGATCCCAGCCGACGCCTGCGACCGGGATCGGCTGCGGCGATGGTATCAGCGAGCAGCCTCGCGCATGCCCGGACTGCTGCAGTTCGATCTGAACCAGTTCACCCACCAGTCAGAACGGGACAGCCATGCGCTGATGTTTCCTGAGATCGCTCAGTTTGGCAGCATGCAGCTGCCCCTGACCTATCAGCTGGATCCAGGACACGAAGCCGACGGTGTGACCGTCACTGTGCCGGTCGAAGGACTGGGACAACTGACGGATTCGCGGCTGAGCTGGCTGGTACCGGGGCTGCTGGAGCAGAAGATTCTGGCGCTGATTCGGGCACTGCCGAAGTCCGTGCGGCGACACTTTGTTCCGGCACCGGACACTGCGGCGCAGGTCGCGAATCAGCTGCCATTCGGAAAAGGCGACCTGCTGGTCGCAACTGCCAGAGCGCTGTCGCAGATCGCCGGAGAAAGCGTGGACCCCGGGCAATTCGACCTCAGCAGCCTCTCGGATCACCTGAAATTCAACATCCGTGTGATCACGGACGACGGCCGCATTGTCGGCGAAGGTCGGGATCTGCAGCAGCTGCGGATCTCGCTGGCGAAGCGTCATGAACCCGGCGCGACCAGCCAGAAACCGGCACCGGAAGAATTGCAGTGGCATCGTCGGGGATTTACGGCATGGGAGTTTTCGGACATACCGGAAAGTCTGACCATCGAACGCGCCGGCCTCAGGCTGCAGGCCTTTCCCGCCATCCAGGATGATCTCGAGTCCGTTTCACTGACCCTGTGCCAGACAGCATCCGAAGCTCGCGTGGTCCTTCGGCGAGGGCTGCGACGACTGATCCTGCTGATCGACCGCAAACGCCTCCGTACGCAGATTGATCACCTTCCGAAAATCGGACAGGTGCGGATCAACGCGGCGTCACTGAAGGGACTGGACCTGACCAGTCAGCTGGTGCTGCTGATGGCCGATCGCGCTTATCTGTCCGACCTGCCTCTGCCACGAACGCGCGGCACCTTCGAACAATCTCTGCAGCAGGGCCGAAATCGTCTGAGCGTGGTGGCGCAGGAGTTCGGCCAGTTCCTGCCGGGTCTGTTCGAACACTATCAGGAAACGCGACGGCAGCTGGAACGCGCCGCGGGCCCCGGCTGGGACCCGCTGCTGCAGGAAATGAAACTTCAGCTGAGTGAGTTATTCCATCCGGCGTTTCTGATCGAGACTCCGTGGCCATGGCTGATCCAGTTTCCGCGATACCTGACGGCCATGCGTTCACGGCTGCAGCGATTGTCCTCCGGCGGACTCCGCACCGAGCAGGCCCTGGCCCGTGACTTTGCGCTCTACCGTCAGCGGTACGAGACACGTCTGCGGGAGCACGAACAGCAGCATCGCCGCGATCCGATGCTGGAACATTACCGCTGGATGCTCGAAGAATATCGCGTCTCCGTCTTCGC
>SYLK01000486.1 GCA_005809115.1 Planctomyces sp.
ATCAAACGCGCCATTCACCGTGGCGGATTCGGCGAGGTCGACTATGCGCTGAGCGATGCCGGCAAGGACGTCGCCCTGACGCTGCTGAACAACAAGCTCGCCGGGGAACTCCGCGGCGTCTCGCAGTGCCTGAACCTGAAACATCCGAATCTGGTGACAATCTTCGACATCCGGGAAGATGCCGATCACGATCACTGGATCGTGATGGAATACGTGGGCGGGCGCGGACTGTATGACGTCCTGCAGAAGTACCGCAGCGACATGCCGATCAGCGAGATTCTGTTCTGGCTCTCGGGCATCTCCTCCGGACTCAGCTTCCTGCACGATCGCGGAATTGTGCATCGCGACCTGAAACCCGCCAATGTGTTCTCCGACAACGGCGTCGTGAAAATTGGCGATGTGGGACTTTCCAAGTACATCTCGGACAGCCGCCGCAGCGCACAGACGCAGAGCGTCGGCACTGTCTACTATATGGCGCCCGAGGTGGCCCGTGGTCGCTACGGCCGGGAAGTCGATGTGTATGCACTGGGTATCATGCTGGTGGAGATGCTGACCGGGCACGTTCCATTCGAAGGCGAAACCACCGCAGAAATTCTCATGAAACACATGACCACGGAACCGGATCTGACGGTACTTCCCCCCGCTCTGCGGCCGGTACTGGCCGCGGCACTCGAAAAGGATCCCGCTCGCCGCACCAGTACCGTGGAAGAACTGGAACGTCAGTTTCGGCAAGCCGTCGTCGACAACGAGAAGTCTGCTGCGGCAGGTACTGCCGCAGCAGGTGCTGCCGGAAAGCCCGCCGGAATGCCCGCCGGACCACCGGTCAGCTCGCCGGAGATGACTCGCCGTCACGTCACTCGCGCGACTGGACCACATCACCCGCCTTTCGCACCAGCCCCGGCAGAGAATCCACGAAGGTCGCCAGCCCCCGACAGGTCGGCTGACACAACCTATCAGCCGGCTCAGCCTCTCGTCCGGTACTGGCAGGACGATGTGCCAACTCCCGTCAAGTGGATCCTCTGCGGCGCCTTGTTTGTGCTCGCCACGGAAAGCGGAATCCTGCGGCCCGTCGCCGGAGGGGGGCTCTTCGGAGGAATCGCCTACCTCGCATGGCGGTCCTGGCAGAAACTGTTCGGCCGGACCGAGACAGGCAGTCGCCCCCATACAGCCGTCACGCCGGAGGTCACTTTCACAGCCGCCACGGACGCACCTCCCGGCGGCGCATCTGCCACGCATCCGGATGCTCGCCATGACAGGCCGCGGGCTCACGCCCGGACGGAAATCATGGACCACCGTCCCGGCACCCGGAGTTCGTCAGCTGCGTTGTCCCCGGGGGCCTCTGTGATCTATTCTCCGGCCACCGCGCGGCAGATTCCGATGGCCCAGCGGATCGTCGACATCTGCTGTTCCATGTCCATCGCGCTGCTGGCCGTGGTCCTTGTCACGGTGGCTGTTCGCTTCGCAACCGATCTGCTTCCACAACCGGTTCATATGACATTTTTCGGTACCGTGGCCCTCCTCGCAGCGTGGGCACTGATTGTCTCGGCCAAAATCTGGGAAGGACGGCAGGGCGATGCCCTCGGTCGCCGGGTGGTGCTGTTCGGTGCTGGTCTAGCCGTCGGTGCCTTTGCCTGGCAGCTGAAGGATTTTCTGCTGCTGACGGATCACGCGCTGGTCCATGTGCGTGACGCAGCAGACGGGGAACAGATTCGCTTCGGGCGGCTGCAGATCACGGATCCCGACGGCCGACCAACTATGGCCTGCTTCATGCTGTTCTTCGGGATCCTGTTTGCGGCTCGCCAGTGGTGGTGGCAGATTGACAGCTTCCGAAAGTCCCGGTTTCGCGTCCTGACCTCGCTGACCTCACTGCTGCTGGGCGCCGTCCTCTCAGGAATCCTGCGGTTTCCTGAAAATCTGGGCGTTACCTGGGCATTGGCCATTTCAGCAGTCGTGCAGTTGTCCGCCGGATGGACGCCGCCGGAAGATCGCTGCCTCGTGCCGGCACCGGATACTGACGCTGCCCCGCCCCGAGCAGTTCCAGCGAGACATCCTGTCGCTGTCTCCGCCGGCGGCGCCACCGGCAGACTGACCTGATCCGGCCAGCGTTACCCGTACTTCCCTGACCGCCTCCGTCGAACTGAGAGTCAATCATATGCTGGCGCAGATTCAGGACACCGGCCTGCCGTTTCCTGCACTCGCGATCATGGCCCTGTTGCTGATCGCGACAGTCACGGTCGCCGTGCGAATTATCGGCCGTATGGTCCGCTGGATGGCCCATGTGCATCGTGCGATTCGGTCGCGGCTGCGCCGCGGACGCCTGACGCATCCGGTACATGTTCCGCCTGCCGCCTGCAGGCATTGGTCCCATGGATTTGTGGCGTCAGCTCTGTTTCTGATCATCTGCGGCGGACTGACCCGAGCGTCGATCCTGAGTTCCCCGCAGGAGTCGGTCAGCTCACCGCAGACTCCGAACGCCAGTGCTGCTGACGGCCAGCTGCCGGGCGCCGAACCGGCCGGAGCCGCAGTATCCAGCACAGGGTCTGAGTCCGATGCGGGCGGTATCCATGCGACGGTAACCTCAGCGACGCTGGCAACGTCAGCGGCCCCGGCCCCGGAAAGTGCTGGCAGTGCATTACAGACGCATGCGACGCCCCCGCACGGCGACCTGCTGCTGCTGCTGCAGGTCCCCCCCGACGTCATCTCGGCAGTTCCAGGAGAAGCCGGATCCGTGCCATTGACGCAGCTGATGCCACTGACTGAACTGCAGGCGCGGCTGAGCCGCAGGATCGGTCAGGTGTACGCACTGATTCCGCTGACAGCGCCCGGCAATCCGGTGACGGCAGGAGGATCGCCGCTGGCCGCGGCTGAGCAGCTGGGAGTCCTGACACAGGCATTCCGGCTGCTGCTCCGTTCCGCGGCCCGTCCGGAAGACCCGGTCAGCACAGGCGAGGGTGCCCCTCCGACAGCCGCCGTGCCTGCTGAACTTCCTGCGTCAGCAGGCCGTCCCGTGCCTGCTGAACTCCCCGAGTCCAGTGACATCACACCGCCGTCCGCTGCGGTATCACTCGCGGCAG
>SYLK01000487.1 GCA_005809115.1 Planctomyces sp.
CGTGTCTTCCGGACGCGGCTTCGTTGATTTGAACCAGATGGCCTGTCCGGAACTGCTGTCAAACGCGATGAACCGATGCGCCGGCACCGCGGTCTCGCCCCAGCCGGTCATGACCCCGCTGATGATCACCAGATCCTCGAACACCACCGGGAAGTTTGTGCGACCACCATAGGTCGACAGCATCCCGTACTCTTCGCTCAGAGAATGCTCCCACACGGTCGCCCCGGTCTTTGCGTCCAGACACTGGAACTGACACCCGATCCCCAGTACATACACCCTCTTGCTGACGGGGTCTCCCACAACACTCGCCCAGCCCACGCGTTCTGCCGGTGAATCCGACAAATACACATTGTGAATGCTCTCCCAGATCAGATCTCCGGTCACTGCGTCGAGACAGACGGTCTTTTCACCTTCCCGCGCTGTCTCCGGGAACGCGCGGCAGACAATATAGACCCGGCCGTCCATCACGACGGGCGTCGATCGTGTTGCGTATTCGGGCTTTCTCCACGCCAGATTCTCGCCTTTCGGCGACCATTTCTCCGGCAAGTTCTTCTCGGCAGAAACTCCGTTCATCTGCGGACCACGCCAGTGAGCCCAGTCACCGAATTCATCGGCCTGAGCCCGGTCGGGAACAGACAACGAACTCGCAACTGCCGCAAGAGCAAACAGGATCTCACAAATGCAACGCGGACAATTCCGTACGACCTGGGCATTTCTCATGCGTTTGCTCGGAAGGCTGGCAGCGGAAGGATTGTGAAGGACTGAATCACAGAATCCGGAGCGGTGAAACGGGAAACCCGGTCGGACGGCAGCAAGCAGATGGAAGGTGCAACTATCGAGGCCCGGACACGGTATCAATTGCTCTGAGGCGACGGACCGACGGCAATGCGGCGGCTGTCAAAAAATCCAGACGCTGAACCGCTGTCGGACGGGCTCACCATCTTACGCGGCCCCGGCCCCCATTTCAACGATTCCCGGAAAACCCGCTCGTGCTCCCTGTCCGCAGTGCCGCACAATCCGGCAGATCGCGGGCGCATCCACCGTCTGAGAACCACTCACAAGACCTGCGCAGCCACGGAGGTTTTGTCAGGGGTTCCAAAAAAAAAGCGGCCTCCCTGCCGCTGCGAATCGGGATCATGGCACTGATCTCGCCACTGACCGGAACGGAATGTTCCTGTCCATGGCCGATCAATGCCCATGCCCTGAAATCAAGACCGCGAACTACGCTGACGGAGCCGGAGGTTCCGTCGGCGGGGCCGGGGCATCTTCAACCGTCGGAGCTGCAGCCGGTGCCGCCTCTGCCGGAACCGCACTGCCGGTGCTGCAGCCAGCTGCTGTACCGCAGCCATGACTTACAGTCCCGCACGACGAACCACAGTGGGACACAGTCCCGCATGACGATCAGCAGTGGGACACAGTCCCGCATGACGATCCGCAGTGGGACACAGTCCCGCATGACGAACCACAGTGGGACACAGTCCCGCATGACGAACCACAGTGGGACACAGTCCCGCATGACGACCCACAGGAATTCTCGCACGCGGGAGCGCACGTTGTCGTGTGGCAGGCTGGGGTCGCAGCACAGGATGACTGGCAGCACCCATCCTGACGGCTTTCGCAATGTGCCGGTCGGCAATGCGAATGGCACTTCGTCTCAACGTGACGAACGTGGCAGCGCTTTGGCTGAGGACAACATCGGTTCCTGCGTCCGGCTTCCGCAGTGCTCGGCAGCAGCAGCGCTGTTGCAAGCAGCAGCAATCCAAATCGACTCATCTTCTTCTACCTCCATTGGGGACAACAAAACTGCCAATCGCGTCGGACTGGCCCGGGCAGGCACGACGCGAACGGTGTGCATGCGACCTACCCTTCCTGAAATCTCGATGCACCCTATCTTGACTGACAGGCATTTGTCAAACAAGTTGCCCGGCTTCCCAGAATCGCGGCTTCCCAAAATCGGACATTCACGGATTCGCGTTGGATCCGGGTTTCGGTCTGGCGGGAGAAGTTTTTTCCGGCCGGTGGATTACGGGGTCGGCGGCGAGACCGACGTCAGCGTCACGAGGTCAGCGGGGATTCGCTGGACTTCACCGGTTCGATCGATGCAGGCGATGGCTGCGGAAGAGTTGCGTGCGGCCGATTTCAAACCAGGTCAGGTAGTTCGCGTGGTGCAGAAACCCCATGGCGTCTGTCTCGCTGTAACGAACTCGCCGAGTGGTTGTATGCTGCCCGATCATGAAATTCTCAGCCAGGTAAGAGTCTTCAGGAGTGATCCGTGACACAGGAACCGGAATCCGGCACGGTCGTGTTTGTGTATGGTTCGCTGAAGCGGGGGTATGCACTGCACCATCTGCTCGCGTCGCAGGTCTGGCTTGGTCGGGCGCAGACAGAGCCGCGGTATTGCCTGTATGAGACAGGTGAGTATCCCGGGACTGTGGAAACATCGCGAGGCATCTCGGTCCACGGGGAAGTCTATCGAGTTTCTGCGGAATGTCTGCGCGCTCTGGACGCGGCTGAGGGGGTGGAGGATCTGCTGTACGAGCGTCGCCCGATCTGCCTGCAGGCACCACACGACGTTCTCGGGGCGCAGGCATGGTACTATCTCGGGTCCACTGCCGGGCTGCGGGAATGTGGTGCTTCGTGGCCCGGGGCCGTCTGAAAGCTGAATCTGCCTGTTTCGGGGCCAGCGGATCCGGCTTTCTGCGGCATCTGGCGGGGGCGCTTCGGCAACCGATGCCGGAGTGGCAGGCGGGGTCGGGAAACGGGAAAAAAAAGAAACGTCGAGTGCACTGCCACGTCTTGACCGCACCAGAATTTCTGGGCTATCAATCACGCTCATCGTAGAACCGGCCGCGCTGTCTGCGGACAGTTGACTGCCGGGTCTGCCCTGAGACTCAACCGGATCCGAACCAGCAGTGTGGTCAAGGGAACCGGGGTCAGTTCGGATCGGGATGGTTGGAAACAGAAGACACTTTGACAACTCATGGCCGTGAAGGTCATGGATGACCGCCGGCGGGATTCAGAACAAGACCGCTGAGCATTCCTTAAGGAGGAACCTACATTGCACAAGGCCATCGGACTCATCACGTGCGCATCGGTGATGGCCGTGTCGCTGTATTTGTTCAGCGGCGGCGACCCATCACGAACGCTGTCAGCCCAGACAGATTCTGCCAGCACAGACAGCTACGGCTCAGTGGCCCGACGCTTCATGCAGGATGCTCGAGCGGCAGCGGAGAAAGGCAACCTGGACGAAGCTCGTCGGATTGCCGCAACGGCAGATTCTCTTTCGACGGAGTGGGCTCCTGGTGAGCAGACTCCCGGCGAATTTCTGAAAACTCTTCCTTCCGGAAAATCGACGGGGACCGGTGACAGTCTGGCTGCCGCCGACTGGGCCTCCCTCGAAGAGGCCACAGGCCTCAAACCGGCGGACAACCCGTTTGCGGACGCGGTGGCTGCGGTGACGGAAGAACCGGCCGGGGGAACCAGTGGCGACCTGCTGCGGAAACGCCAGGCACAGCGTCTGGTAGCTGAAGCGCGACAGGCCCTCGCCGGTGGAAATCTGCCGCTCGCTCGCTCCCGCGCCCTTCAGGCCCGACAGCTGAATGCCGCCTGGGGCTTGTGGGACGACCGACCGGAACATGTGATTAATGAGATTGACAAGCTGGATCGGACGCAGACATTCGCTGCCGGTGCAGCTCCTGCCGCCGCTTCCCGTCCGGAATCGGACGCAGCAGACGCCGCGCCGAAGCCGGCCGCCGGACTGCTGAAGCAGGCCCGACTGGCCATGGACGCGGGGGATCTCGCCCGAGCAAAACAGCTGAGCGAACAGGCAGCTGCGGGCGGCGAGGAATTCGGGATGTTTGAAGACAGCCCCGAACTGGTCCAGCGTGATCTGGAGCGGCTGGCTGCCGCTGATCCTGCTGGTGACGAATTGTTTGGAGGTGCTCCGGCAGAACAGTCTCCCGCCGCAGCCCAGGCTCGACAACTGCTCAGGGACGCCCGCGAGGCAATGGCGAAGGGACGGCTGAGTGCCGCACGGGAAAAGGCGACACAGGCAAAGAATCTGAATGTCTCCTATGGTCTGCTGGATGACCGTCCGGAACTGGTGCTGCACGAGCTCGACCCTGTTCTGCGGGGCCAGGGAAATCGGACAGCCCCGGCAGCCGCCGTGGCTGCAGCCCCGGTCGCCGCCGCGAAATCGACCCCGGTCACTTCGGCCCAGGCCAGACCACGGAAGAGTGAATCCGGAGCGATCGCCCCGGTGAATTTTGAAAGCACGGAAGAACTGGGTGTGCTGCGTCCGGACGGAGTTGCGGCCGAAATCGCCTATAACCGGGGCATCGAACTGTTTCGCAAAGGGGATCGGAAAGGTGCGAAGGACGCATTCCAGACGGCCTCCCGAAATGCCGGTGATCTGGACTTCGATATAGTTTTGACGATGCCCGGTACGGCGCATGTAGTGTTTGCGCCTGCGGAACTTGATGATCCTGATTTTGGGGTGACGGCCGTGAGATTTGACTACAGCGGTGACCTTGCCCGTTTCAAGAAATGGACGACCGACCTTGACGCCGTCATCGCCCTGCACCATGAGTACCTTGTCAAATTCCACTGATTGGCCGTCTTCTGCCGGCAAGGTTTCGATCTTGAGGATGTCTCCCTCCTTGACCCTGTATTGCTTGCCGCCTGTTTGAATTACTGCATACATTGATGATGTGGCTCCAACCCGGAAATTCCGAAAGCCGCGAATGATAGACATGGGCAAGAGGAGCGTCAAGCATAAATCAGGGCAATGTACCCGATGTCCGGGATTATCCCGTTGCTTTTGCAAAAATCGGTCACCGTCGTTCGGGTCAGGTTGATTTTGCCGAACTATGGTATAGTTCGCCTCCGTGCAGGGGGCTACTGTCATCTGACGTGACCCGGGACGGTTTTTCTGGTGCGACGGCTGGGGATCATCCCTGCCGACTCAATAATAATTATGACCTACGACCCATCGTTATCTCCATGGAAATCAAAGAGTGGTTACAAGTTTGGCAATTTGATCACAATCCCTTTGTGATTTTCGACGCTGACCGCGATCCCTACCTCCATGCAGCCATGGTCGAGAATACGTCTCTCCGATCATTGCTGTTACATCTCGAAAAACCCAGCCCCTATGTCATTTTCGCCATACGCGGTGCGGGCAAGTCATCCATGCGAATTGACACCGAGCGTCATCTGGGACAGTTTCGGGACAAGGTGCTGGTACTCAAGTACGTGGAGTTCAATGAGCTACTGAGCGAGGTGTCCAAGAATCGGCGCTTGCCCATAGAGTACTCTTCGCAGAAATCGGCCATGGGCCGCCTGTTTTCCCGTAAACGCTACGAGTCGCTCAACCGCGAACCCAAAATGACCCTGGATGACCATCTGGATTACATCCTGAAACTGGGGATAGAAGAGCTGTACAAGTTCGTGACCGAGAACCAGAAAGAGGAGTTGTTGAAGGGTAATCGGGAGTTGGCAGAAAAGTTCATCCTGTTGCTCGCGCTCTATTACGCACCCAATGATTTGTCCAGCAAGGTTGCCGTGCTGCGCCGGGTACTCGATATTACCGGCAGTCGCAAGACCAGTGGTCTCTTCGCGCCCAACCCGTCCAAATTTCTGGCGGGTGAAATTTACCGCAACATCAAGGGGGTGCCGGTCTCGGTCGAGGGTATGGCCAAGATCATCAACGAGATCGGCCATGGCCTGTTCGAATTTCACGGTGTGCCTCGCACCACCGAGAACCGCTTTACCCTGTTAAAGGGATACATGGAGCTGGTGCGCTATTTTGGCTTGTCCGGCGTTTACCTGATGGTCGATCGGGTGGATGAACCGACCAGCATCAAGGGAGATCCTGAAAAAATGCGTGAACTGGTCATGCCCATACTGGATGATCAATTGTTCCAGATCGATCACCTGGGGTTGATCCTGTTTCTGCCCTACGAACTGCACGATCTGAAAAAATACTATCGCAGTGATCGCATCAAGACCATCTCCTCGATCAGTTGGTCGGCCGACAACATGATCCGCTTGATCGAAAAACGCATGAACGTGTCCCGCAAGCCGGGTAGCCCTCCCATCCGTCTGGCTGACATCTTCGAGGAAGACGGTGAGAGCAAGGCGCAATTCATCGTTCGCCAG
>SYLK01000488.1 GCA_005809115.1 Planctomyces sp.
GAACGGCTGAGAAACGAAATCGCTGCAGAGGCAGCACGCAGGCTGTCGGCTACTCTCGCGCGGGGGTTTACGGATCTGGACGAATCCGGGCCAGCGTCGCGAATTCTGATCCGGGGAAGCCATGAAAAGCCTGGTGCACAGGTTACAGCCGACGTGCCCGAAGTGCTTGTTCCGCCGGGTTATCGGTTCGCTCCCCAGCCCGGAAACGGAACAACGGGCCGCAGGCTGGCTCTGGCCAGGTGGCTGACTTCGCCGGAGCACCCGTTGCTGGCGCGGGTCCATGTGAATCGGATCTGGGCCGCGCATTTCGGTCGGGGAATCGTTCCCACGCTGTCAAATTTTGGTCACAGCGGCGTCAGGCCCTCGCATCCGGAACTGCTGGACTGGCTGGCCGTGGAATTCCGAGAACCCTCCGGCGCGGCTTCACCCCGGATCCCCTGGAGCCAGAAACAGCTGCATCGCCTGATGGTCACGTCGGCAGCCTATCGCCAGTCAGCTGACATTGATCCCCGAAAGGCCAGCGTCGACCCGGAAAACCTGCTGCTGGGTGCCTGGCAGCCTCGGCGTCATCAGGGTGAAGTACTTCGTGACACGCTGCTGGCTGTGTCCGGTCGCCTGAATCTGCAGCAGTTCGGCACACCGGCGGGAGTTGTGGCACAGAATGACGGTTCCGTCATTGACTCTGACGACGATCAGGGCCGTCGTCGTTCCATTTATCAGATCGTGCGCCGGAGTCAGCATCTCACACTGCTCGAATTGTTTGACACCCCGGTGATGGAGGTCAACTGCCCGGAACGACCGGTCTCCACGGTGCCGCTGCAGGCGCTGGCTCTGCTGCATGGTCCCGCCGCGGAACACGCTGCGGCAGGCATCTGTGAACTTGCGCTCCGGGCTGCCTCCGATCCTCGTGACCGCATCAGTTTTCTGTACCGGCAGTTGTTTGCGCGGGAGCCGCATCCCGGCGAAGTCACTCTGGTGCAGGAAACTGTGCAAGCGCTCCTGAACGAGCGGCTGTCGGGAATTACCGATGAAGCAAACGGCCGGGCAGCGGCGGATCGAGCAGCATGGCGAGAGCTTTGTCTCGTGCTGCTCAACAGCAATGAGTTTGTCTACGTGCATTAGTCGGATCAGAACTAAAAACGACTGACGGGAAGAATATGTCGATGGAGTCCGATGCCTGGAACTCATGGCGTGCTCACCTGACGCGTCGCGATGTGTTTACCCACACTGCCGCGGGCTTCGCCGGAATGGCGCTCGGGAACCTGCTTTGCCAGGACGCCCACGCTGCCGAGTCACATTCGTCCGGTGTGCCGGCGGCGTGCCATTTTGCACCGCGGGCCAGGGCCGTGATCCAGCTGTTTCAGCACGGCGGTCCCAGTCACATGGACTTGCTGGATCCGAAGCCGGAACTGAATCGGCAGAACGGGAAACCGATGCCACAGTACTTCACGGATCTCGTGAAGATCTCGTCACACGGGAATCTGCTGGGTTCGCCATTTCGCTTTCGCAAATCGGGAACATGCGGAGTCGAGTACTCTGAACTGCTGCCACATACCGCGGCATGCGCCGACGACATCGCCGTGATTCGCTCGATGCACACCGAGCACAACAATCACGAGCAGGCGCTGTGGCACATGCACACCGGACGGATTGTGTCCGGTCGCCCCACGATCGGTGCCTGGGTCAGTTATGCGCTCGGCAGCGAGAACCAGAATCTGCCGGCCTACGTGGTCCTCAGAACCGATCACAGTCTGCCCGTCGACGGGACGCGAAACTGGTCAAGCGGCTTCCTGCCGCCGCGTTATCAGGGCGTGCACTTCCGACACACGGGAGTCCCGGTGCTGTATCTTCAGCCGTCGTCGCCTGTTTCTGAAACAACGCGACGGCTCAGGGGTTCGCTCCTGCAGCAGCTGAACGAACAGCACCGCCTCGATCACCCTCGAATCGCCCCGGAACTGGAAGCGAGAATCGCCAGCTATGAAATGGCTGGCCGGATGCAGTTGACCGCGGAACGCGCGCTCGATCTCGCGGAGGAGACCTCCGAAACGCAGGCGGCCTATGGAGTCGGTCGGGAACCCACCGACAGTTACGCCCGACGCTGCCTCATCGCCCGTCGCCTCGTCGAACGCGGTGTTCGCTACGTGCAGATCTTCATTGAGGGGCAGATCTGGGACACGCATGCGAAAAACGCCGAGACGACCAGGCACTGCTGTGAACGTACGGATCAGCCGGTCGGCGCTCTGCTCCGTGACCTCAGGCAGCGCGGTCTGCTGGACTCCACCCTGGTCATCTGGGGCGGAGAATTCGGGAGGACGCCGGTCAGTCAGTCGGGCGATGGCCGCGACCATCACAAGCAGGGATTTTCCGTCTGGCTGGCCGGTGGTGGTATTCGTGGCGGGCGGACATGGGGCTCTACCGACGAACTCGGCTACCATGCGGTCGAGAATCGCGTCATGGTGGCGGACCTGCATGCCACGGTCCTGCATCAGCTGGGACTTGACCATAAACGTGTCACCTGGCATGTTCACGGACGCGACGAACGGCTGACTGATGTCCACGAGGCGAAGATCCTGACCGGACTCCTGTAGAGCGATTGTCCCCATTCGCTCTGCTCCGGTTGCGCTGTCAGACCATCGGCCGCCTGACGCGGCCACGCAGGTCTTGTCAGAGTCTGATTCCGTTTCATGCGCGCACTGTGCGCGCATGTTTCAGGCAAGAGCCCACCCGGAGCGATGTCGAGATTTGAGCCAGCAGGTTGCATCGGGTCAACTTCAGGGAAGCTGCGATGAATTCTTCTGTCTTCATTCTCCTGCCAGATCGCCCGTTCGGCTGCCTGATCATGGCTGGAACGGAATCGACTTTCGAATCAGAACGACTGCGGAAGGGAAATCGCACAGGCAGAAGAATGAATGCAGGAGAATGAGAGACTGCCTCTGAGGGGCTCTGACTCAATTCCATACTCCCTCTGTTGTGGTTGGTCGGGAGACCTGTCGCAGCGAAGCATCCATCCGGGCCGCTGGTATCTCCGACACGAGAATGCCCGCACGGAGTGGCGGAGAGTTTTTGGGTTGCGGGCGAAGCCCGCATTAAGGGTTCTCAGTTGGACCGCGCCACTTCGTGGCGTTAATCGGTTGTAATGAGCTATGCGACAGTAGTTTACATAAAATGATGTCCCTTTTCCCTCACGACGGGGGAGAAGGTAGCCGCAGGGGGGGATGGAGGCACGGATGGAGGGAGAATTTTTCGCGCCGATCGCGTGAAAAATACTACGGGCGCAAGGCGCAACCCCCTCACCCAACGCCGTTAAGCAAAAAAAACCTGAGAATTCCGGATTTTGGTCTATCCGAGCGAGTGAAGATATGAAAAAA
>SYLK01000489.1 GCA_005809115.1 Planctomyces sp.
CAGCATCGGGGCTCGAATATGACGCTGTCAGTGCCGAGTGGTCCGTTCCCGGCAAGCTGGTCGCGGACGTGCCGGGTGAGGGACGGATGAGAATTCGATCCGGCCAGTATTCTCTGACGCTGCTGACCGAAACAGCGACTGTGGGCGAACCGCCGTCGGCTGAGTCATGGCCGGAAATGCGGCTCGTGGAACTCGGGCGAGATGAACTGGAACTCACGCTGCTGCGCGGGCTGCGTCGCGCGGCTGAGATCGCGCAGCCTTCCGAAGTCCTGAAAAAGCCCGCCCAGGTGACCCGGACAGTCCCCAATGGACAACTGCTCTGGAAAGACGGTCAGCGCGTGGCCCTGCTCAGGGGCACCCCCGAGGAAATCGGCACGGCGCATGGCCAGCTGCTCCCGGAAGAGTCCATGCGGTGCATCGAATCCGTACTTTATGCGTTCGGGACAGTCAGCGTGGTGAGGACCGGGCGATGGTTTCGCCACGATCTGGAAGCCGCCTATGAGAGACTGGCTCCGCATATTCCCGACCACCACAAGCGGGAGACGCGAGCCCTGGCTGCGGCTCTGTCACTGCCGCCCGAGCTTGTGGAGGTCCTGAATGTCTTCCCCGAGCTGTTTCATTGTTCCGGCTTTGCCGTATTTGGCTCGGCGACAGCGGACGGACGACTGTACCATGGCCGAGTCCTGGACTACATGACCACCATCGGGCTGCAGGACGCCGCGACCACATTTGTCGTTCAGGCCGATGGTCGAATTCCGTTCGTGAACGTGGGTTATGCAGGGTTCATCGGAAGTGTCAGCGGAATGAACGCGGATGCCGTGTCGCTGGGCGAGATGGGAGGGCGCGGCGAAGGTGCCTGGGACGGAGCGCCCATGGCAACCCTGATGCGGCGCGCTCTGGAGGAATGCCACACGCTGCACGAAGTTCGGTCCCTCTGGACTCACAGTCCGCGAACCTGTGAATATTACTATGTGTTTGCGGACGGCAAGACGAACGAAGCGGTCGGCGTGGCAGCAACTCCGGAATCCCTTGAATTCATCGAGCCCGGACAGTCTCATGATCGCCTGGGCTCGGGAATCCCTGATGCCGTGGTCCTGTCGGCCGGAAGTCGTCTGGACGAGCTGCGTCGCCGGATCATCGACCATCACGGCCGGATCGATGCAGACGTGGGTCAGTGGCTCATGAGCCGCCCAGTCGCGATGCAGTCGAATCTGCACAACGTTCTGTTCGTTCCTCAGGACCGCGTGTTGTACGTTGCCAACGCCAGTCATGACCGGCCAGCGGCAGAGACACCCTATGTCCGTCTCAGCCTGGACGAACTGCTGAATCAACTGAATTCACTGCCACCGTCAGTTGTCACGGGGCCTTGAAAACCTCAGTGTCCGAATCCCATGAAGCACAAATCCGACCAGTCCGCCCCCTCCGAAACCAGCGACGACGGCGAAGCGCGGATCATGCGCGCCGTATGGTGGTCGGTGGGACTGCTGTTGTTCACGATCGCTGCGGTTCTGGCTTGGATGATCACGGACAGTCTGTCCGGACGTCGGCCTCCCGAATCGCAGTTCACCCGCCTGCAAATTCCACTCGCCCAGGATCCACGTACTCCGCCGCCGACACTGCCGTCACTCCGGTTCACGGACATCACCGTGGCGTCGGGGCTGAGCGCGGTTGTGCCCAGCGGCGCGGATGGTCGCCGCCTGTTGCCGGAGACAATCTCCGGGGGGTGTGCTGTCTTCGATCTGGAAGGCGACGGTGACTACGACATTCTGCTGATCGGAACCTCCGGCTGGTCTGAGCCGTCCACGGCTGACGCGGTTCTGAGCCTGTACCGAAACGATGGACACGCCCACTTCGCTGACGTGACCGCAGAAACCGGTTTGTCGCACAGCGGGCACTTCATGGCCGCCGCCGCCGGAGACGCGGATGGCGACGGCCAGGTCGATCTGTTCCTTTCCGGAGTGGGTGACAATCGACTGCTGGTGCAGCGCGACGGAAGATTTGTGGACGTCACAGAACAATCCGGAATTCAGCAGGTGTTCACCATCCCGCCGCCGCGAGACCGGCGCCACGCAGCCTCATCCGTCACCGGTCAGTCCCCTGACATCTCACAGCCGAGTGCCGGCGAAAGCCCGGCCGACCAGACGACTTCTGCCGCTGCCGCTGCCTCTGACAATGCCGCTGCCGTGGGACTGGCGTGGGGCACCAGTTGCGGGTTTCTGGACTATGATCGTGACGGCGATCGGGACCTGTTCGTCTCGGGGTATGTGTTGTGGGCGTCGGAGACGGATGCGGGGCTGGCCTGCACCACCACGGGAACCGGACGAGGCTACTGCCCGCCGGAAGCATTCGCCGGAACACAGCCGTTTCTGTACCAGAATGATGGCCAGGGGCATTTTACCGAGATATCGCAGCAGGCGGGTCTGGTGCGGACACAGCCGGACACCGGAGAACTCACCGGTAAGTCACTGAGTTTTGCTGTCTGGGACGTCGATTTCGACGGCTGGTACGATCTCTTCGTCGGCAACGATACGACACCCAATGGAATGTTTCTCAATCAGCGGGATGGAACCTTTCGCGAGGTCGGCACGGAATCGGGGCTGGGATTTGATTCCGCCGGGATGGTGCGACGGATCTTCGGAGTCGATGCGGCATGGCTCGCAGACTCCCAGGTCTGGGCCCTGGCGGCGGGGACTTCCACCGGCGAGTCGTTGGCGCTGTATCGGTCAGCAGCCGGGCTCCTGCAATTTACCGATGATGCGCTCCTGATGGGATTCGGACCTGATTCGCACGTGCCCAACAAGATCTGTCCGCTGTTCTGCGATTTCGATCTGGATGGACGACACGACCTGCTGCTGGGGAACGGCGGATGGGATCCCGACATGGTCCAGCTGCGCGCCAGCCAGACGATGGCGCAGCCCCTGATGCTCTACTGGAATCGCGGTACAGATCAGTTTGTCCCGCTGACGGCTGAGAATGTCGGGCAGGATTTTCTGCAGCCCGTCGCGGCCCGAAGTCTGGCCATTGCAGATTTTGATGGTGACGCTGATCCTGATGTCCTGGTCATCGCGAACGGCGGTCGCCCCCGATTGCTGCGGAACGATCAGCAGAGTGACAATCATTGGTTACGCGTGCAGCTCAGTCATGTCGATACCGTGGGGACGCGTGTGGAAATCTCTGCAAACGGTCGTCGGCAGGTCTGGCTGGCGACGCCTCATCGGGGATATCTGGGTCAGTCAGAACCAGCTGTCACCTTTGGTCTGGGTGACGCCGCCGTGGTGGACGAACTGACGATCAACTGGTCGGACGGTTCAGAATCGGAATGGAAAGACCTGGCTGCGGACCAGACCCTGAAACCGAGATCCGATGATGAGCGAGCCAATTGACCGACCAGTGACAC
>SYLK01000490.1 GCA_005809115.1 Planctomyces sp.
CAGCAGTGGACTCTGACTCCCGCAGCCGGTCGCCAGACTGAAATCAACCGCCGCTGCGTCATCAGCAAATGCCCCCGCGAACGTTGCCGGCTTGACAGGCTGGAGCCGTCTCAAAATCGCCTCCGCCTCCGCCACCGCCAGCTTGTCGTCTGGCGCAGACTCGAACTCCGCCGAGTAGACGAACCGGATCTCCTGTTGCAGGAGATTTTCCGCTCGTGCTCGCAGAACCTCCGACTTGCACCGAACTTTCGACTTCCGAGACGGCCTGACATCAGTTGCCGACATGATTGCTGCTCCGGAACGGCACTTTTCCCGCGCCACAAAACATTCACAAACTGTAGAAAAACGTTCCATTCGTGTCAACCGCTGAACGATTATTGAAATAACCGTTCTCTGGCAATTTTTCAAACAAATCGCTGTCCGATTTCAGTTCTTTTAGCGGACATGCCAGAATTCAGTGGGCTCACATCAGTCACCTGAATTCGTCCCCTTTGGTCCCCAGAGACACTCACACGCGTCATGCCAGGAGCCTGCTGTTGCAACCCATGTCGCCGTTACCTTCAGTGCCCACTCCTTCAGTGCCCACCCCTTCAGTGCCCAACCCTTCAGTGCCCACCCCTTCAGTGCCCACCGCTTCAGTGCCCACTCCTTCAGTGCCCACTCCTTCAGTGCCCACTCCTTCAGTGCCCAGTTCTGTGACTGGTGCGACCGACTCGGCCACCGCACCGCCAGTCGTGGAGTTCACGTGCGACCCGGCGAGTCGCGCGATGGTGATCAGGACGTCTGTCTGGCTTGACCAGGAACGCGACACCGTGTTCGGCTTCTTCAGCGACGCGTTTCAGCTGGAAAGGATTACACCTGGCTGGCTGAATTTTCGAATTCTCACTCCTGCACCAATCAGGATCAGTCAGGGCACCCTGATCGATTACCGCATCCGTCTGCGTGGAATCCCATTGCGTTGGCGTACGGTGATCGCTGGCTGGAATCCACCGGAAGCGTTTACCGACCGGCAGCTGCGGGGCCCCTATTCGCTGTGGGAACACTTTCACACGTTTGAGGCCGAGGCCGGCGGAACTCGGGTGACCGATCGCGTCTGCTACCGTGTTCCGGGCGGGCGTCTGGTCAACTGGCTGTGTGTGCAGAGTGAATTACGGCGGATCTTTGAGTACCGGGGGCTCGAGTTGCTGCGACTGTTCTCGCCGACGGGGCCGCACGGGCGACAGACTCCCGATTCACCGAGGTTGGGAAACGCTTCTGGCCCTGGTGCCCCCGGCGTGGTATCATCATCATTCGGCTGACTGGCGTGATGATGGTGCGATCCGCAACCGGAAGTCTGCGTTTATGTCGCGATTTGCTGAACTGCCATCGCACGGTTTTCTGCAGACGTGCCGCGCGCTGATGCCAGGCAGCCTGGTGTCGCTGGTGCTGCATGTTTTCCTGCTGTTCATCGTCAGTGCGGGGCTTCGCGGGTGTCAGAAAGGGATGACCGGCGAACCGGGCGGCGACTTGTACCGTGAGGTTGGTCTGTTCGTCGTGGACGGATCTGATTCGCCGGATGCGACGGCCGATTCCCGGACGGAGGGGCTGGCCGAACCCCGGCAAAGCGAACCGTCGATGCCGACTGAGGACACGCCGGCAGAGTCTCACACGCCGACCCCGCGGGATCTGCTTCCGGAACATCCGCCCGACGTCAGCGAGTGTCTCGCGCAGTCGAACTCGACCACCAGCGACGGGACCGCTGCAGCGGATTCGGAGTTACCCGCACTGATCGGGCCGGGCGCTCCCCTGGCAGGTCTGGCGACAGGTGATTCCGCTTCATCTCTGATCACCCCGTCGGGGGGTAGTCAGCGTGCGGGAACCGCAACGCCGGGAACCGGGCAGACGGCATTCATGAATATCGCGGACTCCGGACGCAGTTTTGTGTATGTCATCGATATCTCCGGGAGCATGGGTGAGGGAAATCGGCTGAGCGTGGCACTGAGTCAGCTCAAGGCCAGCCTGCGCCTGCTGCAGCCGACGCAGCAGTTTCAGGTGATCTTTTACAGTGATGCGCCGCGCCGTTTGTCACTGCGTCGCCAGGCAGACCGACAGATGTACTATGCCACGGAAGCCAACAAGATCCAGGCGTACCGGCAGATCGACCTGACGCGTGCAGAAAGCGGAACCGAGCACATGGCCGCTCTGACCGATGCACTCAGCGTGACTCCGGATGTGATCTATTTCCTGACGGATGGCGCTGAACCTCAGCTGTCGCCACGAGATCTGGCGGACCTCAGACGGATGGCGGGCCGCACGACGATCCATGTGATCGAGTTTGGATCGGGAACCGTGTCCGTGCGCGGTGTCAGCTGGCTGCAGAAGCTGGCGCGGCAGTCCGGCGGAGAATACCGGCTGATTCCTGTTGGCGAGTGACTGGTCAGCTGCCCGATTCTGCCGCGGCCACTCTGCCGCGGCCACTCGGGCCCGGCGGCGGCGTTGCAGTTCAGATGTCCGCCGCAGCGCCACGGTTTGCTGCCACACCGTGATATCCGACATCTCTGGCAGATGCCTCACCGGCAGTGGTTCCGCCAGAATCGTCAGGACCGTTCCGTCCAGGCACGACGGAACCGGGCGCAGCTGGTGCAGAAGTAACTTCCGACTTTTTGATCAGGTCGAGGATTTGCGACCTATGCTTCGGAAAGATGCCTCAGTTTTTCCCTGAAAAGGCACAAGTTTTCGGAAGCGGGATTGCGACAGCGGCCATGAATCCTGACCAGCATTCAGCGGGAGATGCCGAAGAATTCTGCGGGGATCGGCTGAGCACGTGGAAGACCGAACTGAAGATTTTCTTTGACACAGATCGGGAGAAGCTGCGGCGACTGATCATGCAGCTGGAAGAATGTGGCTGGCAGTCTGAAGGATCGGGGGGCCGAGCAGCAGGAGGGATGGAACAAAGTCCGGCGGGCAGCGAAGTACGTTCCCTGGAGCATCCGACACCGGGATTACCCCCGGAAACTCGACCTCAGCCGTGGGCTGTGTCCGAGGGGATGGGACCGCAAGAGGAGCAGAAGCGTCAGCGACTGGCGGACCTGGCAGAGACGATTGAACACAAAATTCGGGCGGCAGATGCCAGACTGAGGTAAGAGCGTGGCGAAGATCGTGCAGAGTTCAGCGGGGTTTGAGTCATCGGTGTCGCAGACGCCGACGCACTGCATCTTTCGTCACGGAAGTTCCTGGCTGGCCTTTCCGGCGACGTCAATCCGGCAGGCCTTACCCTGTCCGCAGATGGTGGCGGTTCCGAGAACGCCGGCGACCTTCGTGGGGCTGTGTCATGTCCGGAGCGAGTTCCTGCCGGTACTGACGCTGGAAGCCGTTACCGGGGAGCGTTCGCGGACCGACGAAGCGATTCTGCTGGTCGTGGACGACTCGGACGGTCCGTGGGCGGTGCTGGTGGACGAAGTCTCTTCGCTCCGACGCCTGGAGGTATCGGACGCCCCCGAGAGCCCTTTCGGAACGGAAACGTCGGCGGTGATCGGCTGGGCCACACTGGGTGAACTGGTGATTCAGGTACTGGATCCGCTGACCGTCAGAGAACTTGCGGTACGTGAGCTGGCGGTGTTCTGGGAGCAGGCGGCGTCTCGACTTACGGCGCCTCGTGTGCGGGGCGGCGGTGAGCTGGGAATTCGTGAGGTCGGTAACGGCAGCGACCGAGACAGGAGCAGCCGATGAGCTACTATTTTCGACTGTGCATTACGCATATTGCGACCGCGATGGTGGCGGCCCACATTGTCTGGTTCGGACTGAACCAGGACGGCGTCGGGCACCTGGCCTTTGTCGTGCTGCTGAGCGGGAGTATCGCAGTACCGACAGCCCTCGCGGCCTGGTGGTTCCGCCGGGGGCTGCGACTGATGGAGCATGGTCTGACTCAGGCTGGTTCCGACGCACCGGAAACAGGGGACCTTGAGTTCGATTCCGCGGCAAGACGGGTGCAGACCACGCTGGAACACCAGCGAATGCTGGCGCGAGACGTTGATCTGATGCTTCAGCGAATGGGGCGGAGTGCCGGTCCCGCCGACGGAACGGCGATGTCGCCCGGACGAATGCCGTTCAGCAGCGTCCTCGGCGAAATCGTGCGGTCTACCATGAAGGACGTCGGACGGATTCTTTCCTTCCGCGACGACATCGCTCAGGGCGCACATGAAATCCACCGGGGAGGACACGATCAGGCGCGACTGGTGGCGTCCGTGATCGGTTCAATTGAGGGTCTGTCGGGGAAAACGGATGCGGTTCTGCAGAACGCAGAGTCGGCCGGCAAGGCAACGTTGCAGATGAGTGACAGTGCATCCCGGGGACTGGGATTCGTGCAGGACCTCAGACGCGGTATGGAACGGATCAGGACCAATGTGGAGTCGAGTGAAAAACGAGTGCAGGCGCTGGGTGAAAGATCGCAGCAGATCGGCTCGATTGTCGAAACCATGGGAAATATCTCCGCCCGCACCGACATGCTGGCTCTCAATGCGTCCATAGAGGCTGTGCGGGACGGGCAGGAAGGACGCGGCTTTGCCATTGTCGCCGATGAAGTTCGAAAACTCGCGGAAACCACGGCCACTGCGTCGCGACAGATTGCGGGACTGGTCGAGGCGATCCAGAACGAAACGCACAATACGATCGCCACGATGACAGATGAACGGCAGCAGGTTCAGGAAGAGGTATCGCGCGTGATCGAGGTCGGACGGACGCTCGACGAAATCAGTCGCTGCGCCACCGACTCCACCGATCAGGTCCGACAGATTTCCCGGTCCGCCATGGACCACCTGCGAGGAACGCAGGAAGTGATCCAGGCGGTGCAGCAGGTCTGTGACCTCGCGGATCGGATCCGCGACAGCGGCGAATCCATACGCCACAAGACTTCCGATCTGGTTGTGGCCGTGCAGGATCTGGAGGAAGGCCTGTCTCCGTTCTATCACTGTGGTGATGTCACAAACTCAGTTCGCGGCGGTCGCTCGGCCAGTTCCCGAGCGGTGCCGGTCGTCCGGTCTGACAGAATCGCTCAGAGCCCCGGTGATGAACTGCTGGCAGCTGTGGCGCGGAAGGAGTTCTCGTCATGAGCGACAGCGGACGTGTTCAGACACCCGGTCTGCCTCCTTCAGATGCGACGTCAAATATCGCCGCCGGCACTGGATTTGCCGCTGGCTCTGGAATTGCCGGCGACACGGAAACCGTGACGCACGACAATCTGCGTACCGAACTGACGCAGGTCAGTGCATCAGCCTCTGCAGAAGGTGATCTGGAAGTCGCCACGGCGGTATCGCGTCTGTTCGATCTGCTGGACGTCGCGGAGTGCCTGCGACATGACCCCACAACATCCGGGGGCGACCTTGAGATCCGGCAGTTCTTCACAACTCAGGCGCTGCCCACCGTGGCAGGTGTCGTGCGAAGTGGCGCGGACGGACCGGGCCTGCTGCGGACGCTGCAGCAGGAAATCACGGATCGCTGGGGCGATCTGCTGCACCTGCTGCAGGACACCGAACCGC
>SYLK01000491.1 GCA_005809115.1 Planctomyces sp.
ACCATCTCGGGTTTTGTGGCAGCCAGGTCGTTCTGCTCGCCGATGTCGACGTTCTCATCCAGATGCTCGACCATTGCTGCATAGGCCGGCACGTTCTGAAAGACGCGCGAACCATTGATTCGGTCATTCCTGCCACGGAGCCCGGACTGGCGGAATTTTTCATCGTATCGGGCGATCGTCTCGGTCTTTGCCTCCAGAGGAGTGTGGACCGTATCAAACGACAGAAAAGCAAAGAAGGGCTTTTCCCCCCTGTGCTGGATGAAGTTGATGGTCTCATTCACCTGGCGGTCCGTAAGGTACTCCCCTTCCGGGCCGTCTTTCATGTGAGTCAGATAATGCGGGCTGAAGTACCGCACTTCCAGCTGGTCGACATGAGGTGTCTCGTAACCGCGGCTTCCCATGAAACCTGTATCCGACCAGCCGAGGTCATCGACGAGGATGAACAGGACATTCGGTGGGGTGGTCGTCCGGTTCGCCGCCACCGCAGGATGTGTCAGAATCAGCCACAGTGATGCCGCCACGAAAGACGAGCAGAACCGCGTCATCCGGGAGCGTGGCTCGTGTGCGAAGCAGCTGGTCGCCACGTTTTCGGGATGAAAACCGGTGTGCATGGAGCGATCCTTGTTGCGGCTCAGAGCAGGCGGATGGATCAGTGTGTCACAGAGCCTGTGAGCTTATACGTCAGGGATTCTGGTGTGTGACCAGTCGCTGTCAAGCGTTTCTGGCTGGCGGCGAGCGGTGCTGACCACTGACAATCGTGTCTGGGCGGCTGCGACGTGTGACGTCGGACTGAAGTCGCTGCGCGACGGCAGCTCGCGTTGGGGACATGCCGGCCCGGAAACCTGAGCTTCTTCGTGCCTGCCATCAGCATCATATCAGCATCACATCAGCATCGCACTCGGGGTACACGGACGGCTCGTGACGCTTGACGCTCCGGCAGAATTCCTCAGAATCACCGGATCAGGGCACGGGGCCCGGTTGGAAGAGTGCGTAGTCCGGGCATCATCCTTGCAGGGACGCGCCGATCCGATGCTGTTCGTGTCACGGAACCTTCGTCAAACGTGCATCAGTCGGACGCCGTGTGCGTCAGCGGGGAAAGCGTGCAGCATGCAGTGGAGTGCATTGAACCGGCCAGCGGAAAAACCGACACGGCGCAGTTTTCTGAAGACGGCTGCTGTGGCAGCGGCATCCGGCGGGATCGTTCGGGCTGCGGAATCGCCACGGCCGCGAATTGCCGCCATCACAACGATCTACCACAAGTATTCGCACTCGCAGCATATCATCGATCGATTTCTCGACGGCTATGGCTGGGGTGGAGCACATCACCGTCCGGCCATGGATGTGGTGTCGCTGTACGTGCAGCAGATCGGCGCGTCTGATTTAAGTCGTGAACGTGCGCAGCGGCACCCCCGGATGAAACTCTGCCCGTCGATTGCTGAAGCACTCACCGAAGGCGGCAGTCGGCTGTCGGTCGACGGGGTGCTCCTGATTGGAGAGCATGGTCAGTACCCGGTAAATGAGCGGGGGCAGACGCTGTATCCGCGGTACGAGTTTTTTCAGCAGATTGTTCAGGTGTTTCGCAACAGCGGTCGGTCTGTCCCGCTGTTCAATGACAAACATCTGTCATGGAACTGGGACTACGCCAGCGAGATGGTTCGGACATCCCGCGAGCTGGGCTTCGGTTTCATGGCTGGCTCATCTCTGCCGGTCACCTGGCGGCAGCCGGCAGTGGATCTCCCTCGGGGTGCGGGCGTGGAAGAAGCCATGGGTGTCTGGGGAGGTGGTGTCGACGGCGGCGACATTCATGTGATCGAAGCCATGCAGTGCCTTGTGGAACGGCGTCGCGGCGGTGAGACTGGTGTCCGGTCAGTGGAAGCGCTTCGCGGGGACCGCTTCTGGCAGGCGCTGCGCTCCGGGTCCTGGGACGCCGGGGGCTGGGATCCTCGACTGCTGGAGGCGTGCCTGTGCCGCAGCAATCAGCTCCGGCCGGCACGCAGCACTTACAGTCATGTTCTGCCGTCGTACGATGATCTGCAGCGAATGGCGCCGGACTCGTATGCTTACCGCTTCGAATACGCTGACGGACTGAAAGCCACGATCGTGCAGTTTCAGGGTGGTGACGGCGTGATTGGCGACTGCAGCGTCGCGGCGCGGCTGGATCACGGAGAATTCTTTTCCGTACTGTTCTATCTGCCTTATTACACGATGCGCAACTTTTTCAGTCCTCAGGTCCATCACATCGAAAACCTGTTTCTCACCGGGCGGCCGCCGTGGCCGATTGAACGGAGCCTGCTGACCACCGGAATGACGGCCGCGGGTATCGAATCTTTGTTTCAGCAGGCCCCGCGTGACACGCCACATCTCCGTCTGGCCTACCAGCCGCCTGCCGAATCGACATACTGGAGATCCTGATGCAGACGCGAAGACAATTCCTTGGCGCCGCCGGCGTCGCTGCGCTGGCGACGGGGATGCCCGCGCTTCAGGCCGACAACACGAGTTCGATTGCTGAGGATGCACGGAAGCGAGTCGCGATTGTCACGACCGTCTGGACGTACCAGTCACATGCACAGCACATGGGTGACCGTTTTCTCGTCGGCTATCCGCGAAACGGAAAATGGCACCTGCCGCCTCTGAAGGTCGTGTCACTCTATGTCGATCAGCGTCCGGAAGGCGACCTGAGTCAGCAGCGGGCCGAGGCGCACGGATTTGTGATCTGCCCGACGATCGCCGACGCGCTGCGCTGTGGTGGCAGTGAACTTGCGGTGGATGCGGTCGTTATCATCGGCGAGCACGGGGATTATCCCAAGAATCATAAGGGGCAGATTCTGTATCCTCGATTCGAATTCTTTCAGGACGTTGTCCGCGTGTTCGAACAGGATGGCCGCTCCGTTCCTGTCTTTAATGATAAGCACCTTTCGTACAGCTGGGAGAAGGCGCAACAGATGGTGGCGGATTCCCGCCGCCTCAATTTTCCCTTTCTGGCGGGATCTTCACTGCCGGTCACGTGGAGGCTTCCGCCGGTCGAAGTGCCATATGGTGCGGACATCG
>SYLK01000492.1 GCA_005809115.1 Planctomyces sp.
CTCCGATCAGCTCTCCCACCTTCACCGAATCCAGATTGAATTCCGTGCCGAATCGCACCGTACACAGCGTAATGCGACTGATGAACGCAAAGGACGTCGTGACAAGTGCAATGAAACATCCCCAGAATACCAGCCTGTGGCCTGATTCCGAGGACTGGTCGACGTGCGGTTCCGCCATTACAAAGATCTCCACTGTGGTTGGTAGATGCGGCCATTCCAACGTTCCCTGCCTCACAGAACACACGAACACCGAAAGAGTGCGCTGAGCTGGCTCAGATCTGTCTGAATGGCGAAACGTTCCGCCGGAATGCTAACCAGACCCTCCTGACAATTGCAATCCGCGACGCGTGCAATCCGCAACGCGTGCAATCCGCCACGCGGCTGTCTCCGACCAATTGCCGCCGGAGAAGATAGGGGGGCGAGAATGCAGGCGGCACGATCCGTGCGAGAGTCTGCCTGAAGTGGATGGCGAACGATGCGGGCCGCTCAGCCCCTGCCGTCAACCTTGCGACCGGACGGGTCCGTCACCCCCGGACCCATCGACAGCCGGATTCAGCCGATGACGTCCCAGATGGGTTCGCCGCCATGGGCAACGGCAAACGGGCGCCCGGTCTGATCGTTCACGGTCATGTGGGGATCAATTCCCAGCAGCTGATAAATGGTGGCCACCACGTCCCCCGGGGAAACGGGATTGCTGGTCGGATAAGCGGCCTGTTTGTCGGTCGCACCATAAACCGTGCCCGGCCTGATGCCTCCGCCGCACAGCAGGCTGAAGCCGCACTGCGGCCAGTGATCGCGCCCCGCCTTGCTGTTGACCCTCGGCGATCGTCCCATTTCGCCCATGACGACTATCAGTGTGGAATCCAGCAGTCCGCGGTCGCTCAGATCATCCACCAGCGCCGGAAACGCCATATCCAGTACTGGCAGATTGAAATCCTTCAGCAGACCGAAATTGTTTTCATGCATGTCGTACGTAAACGAACCATTGGGCAGAAAGTTCTCGGCATGCACACTGACGAATGGGACGCCCCCCTCCACCAGGCGACGAGCCACCAGCAGGCTCGAACCAAACAGATTGCGGCCATAGCGATCGCGGATGTCTGCCGATTCCTGCGACAGGTCAAACGCATCGCGCGTCTTGCTGGTCGTCAGCATGGAAAACGCACGCTGCTGGAACTTGTGCATGCGATCCACAGTGCCCGACGCATCCACACTCCGAAACTGCTGGTCCAGCTGCTCGAGGACTGATCGTCGGCGTTCCAGACGATCGACGGTCAGATCCGGCACCTCACCCAGTGACGGCATCTGGGGTTCACCCAGCGGCCACACCGGGTCATAATAGGGTCGGTCCGCTTTTCGGGAAAACGTGGGATCGCAGTAGCTGAACAGCGGATCGTACTGGCTTCCCAGATACCCGCCGTAGGGACCCGGGCGCTGTATGCCGGGATACATGCTGCTCTCGCCCCAGCCTGGATAACACGGCAGGCAGACGGCACCGGGAAGATCACGCGGGCCCCGCTGAAGATACTGGCACACCGCGCCGATGTCCGGCGGGTCCGTGGGCAGAGACCGCAGCTGTCCGTTGTTCCCCAGAGCAAACCCCGTCATCATCGCCAGAGGATTGTGTGCGTTGTAGTTGTGTGTCACCGTGCGAATCAGCGCCGACCGATGCATGCACTGTGCCGTGCGCGGCAGGTGTTCACAGATCTGCAGGCCGGGCAGCGATGTGTCGATCGGACGGAATTCGCCGCGGATCTCAAGGGGCGCATCCGGCTTCAGGTCAAACATATCCTGATGACTCGGACCACCCAGCAGATTGAACATGATGACCGACCGAGCCTTACCGGCAGCCGGCTGGGCACTCTTCTCGGCCGCCTCCAGCAGCTGCGGAACCGACATTCCGCCGAACAGCGACAAGCCGCCGACGCGCATCAGCTCTCGCCGCCGTACTCCGTCGCACTGCCGTGTGAGATGTCCCAGTACTTTAAGCATTCGCCCGTCCCCGGAGTTGAGCGTCTCAGGCGTTCCGCCACCACTGCAGAGCGCCCCCACGTCTCCCATTTTGTTTCTCAGTTCTCACCACAGGATAACATCGGCGTGCGTCCGGTGGCAAATCAGGAATTAACCTTTCAGTCCCGCGCCGCCGGATTCCGCAAACGGCTGCCGACACCGGCCGCCCGGTCGTCCCAAGTATGGCTGAATTTCTCTGGGCGCGGCCCGAAAAATTCGGCCGCATCACCGCTCCGCAGTCAGGCACTTCACGAGATCGCAACGTTTGTTCACACGCGTTGTTGTGCTCGGTCGCATTGACTTCGGTCTGCCTCTGCTCTAAACCAGCCGGACAAACGGTGGAACAAACCCCAGAAACCGTTGGCCGGAAAATCTGAACGTTTCGTCGTTCATGCTCGGAAAGGCCCTTATCCCATGTCACTGCGCGTTGTTCTCTGCGGCTTTGTGTTCGCCAGCATCACGGCAGCAGTGGTGCCGCTGCGCGGCGATGAGAACTCTGCGGTGAACCTGCGGCGCGTACCGATCACAACGCCCGGTCCGCCGCCGGCCTGGGCTCTGGTGGAACGTCATGTGCTCGATCAGCTGTACCCGGCGGCCGAGGAGTTCGTCACGCGATATGCCCGGCCGGATGGTTCGCTGAATCTGACATCCACCAGTCTGATGGCCAATGCCTGGATGCACACGGGTGACGAAAAATATCGCCAGTGGGTCGTGGATTATGTGCGGGCCTGGCTGGATCGCGTGCACGAAAACAACGGCATCCTGCCGGATAACAGTGTGCGCTATTTCGACCCTGTCGCGGAACGGCCCGGTGTTCCGCCAGACGTCGCCGTTCTGGTGGAGCGTCTGCTGCCGGAGGGAATTCGACTGCAGCTGGTGAATCTGCACCCGACGGAGAAACGCCGCGTGATTCTGCAGGCCGGAATGTTCGGTGAGCATGAATTTACGCGCGTGCGACAGGTGGTCCATTATCCGCATCAGTTTGACGAAATCCATGATCGCCGCTTCGAAGTGGAACTTGTTCCGGGTGCCGTGGGGCGGCTGGAAATCGACCTGCGCCGGTATGTCAACGCACCGACCTGCGCATTCCCGTGGCAGACAGCGCCGTGAAGACCCAGCGGTCCGGAGAAAACCCGCAGGTACCTGCCACGCACGCCAGGTCGTTGATCTCGTTCAGCGAAGATTCGTTTTTCCGGGTTCAACTTTCTCGGAGACAGCCTCCGACGCAACCCTGCGGGACGTTTGTGGTGACGTCTCAGGCAGGGCCGCGGGCCGGCCGGCGAAAAAACGAGGGCCGCCTGGTTCGGCGGCCCTCGCAGGTGCATCAATTCCCGGAAATTCGTTTACTTCCTGAGCCGTCTGCGCAATTGCACCAGGGCGAGCAGGCCACCCGACAGCAGCAGTCCCGCAGAAGCCGGCTCCGGAACGGGACTCGATCCCGGGCCGACCAGCGGCGCAATGTCATCCAGGAACCGCGTCAGAAATACGACATTCGGCGTGAAATCGGGAGCACCAACCTTTTTGGACACCGAGTAATCGATCAGGACCAGGTTGCCGTCATTACTGGCCGCAAAGATATGGCCCTTGCCATCCACAGTCCCCTGATCAAAGTTGATACTCGATCCAGGCTGGAAGTAGTCTGACACGATCGCGTGACTTACTGGATCGATCTGAGTGATGTGGGAATCACCAAACAGAATCAGGTTGCCGGTGTACGGATCGTACGTCATGCCGTGGGCGGCTTCGAGCCCGGAATAGATTCGCGTCGTGCTGGCAGTCGTCAGGTCGATGGTCCCGAAGTTGCCATGTCCCCCGGCTCCGCTGCTGGTGTAAAAGCCTTCTGTCGAATCCGATCCCGTCCAGCTGATCGAGTCGATGAAGAGGTCGTCGCCTGCTAATGGAACGGCCGTTCCATTGTTGGTGAGGGTCGAATTGTAGTGTGCCGGCGTGCCAGGGATTCCCGAGGACCAGATCGTGCCGTTTGGAGCCACCATCATGTGAAATGCAGCTGTCCCACCCGCAGTCTGCGTGGTGTACGCCCCAGTCGTGGGATTCACTCGATACACGGCATTGCCCTGACCGCCTATTGCCAGAAACCCGTCCGACGTGAATACGATCCCGTCAGCCCCCGGCGTCGTCGCAATGACCGTTTGGCCGGACGTCGTCAATCCACCAGCACCATCGTACGTGAGACCGATCCTGCTGATCTCATGGCTGGAAAAATCGGTGAAATACATGGTCGCGGTAAATGGGCTGGCGCTGGCAATTTCCAGGTACCCCACGATTGACACAACCAGGTAACACGATGCACGCAAGCATCTCCGCAGTCCAACTCTCATGTTTCGTTCTCCACTGCCTGGGGAACGCATCTCCCACCTTGTGCTGGAATTTCAGCACTTCTCAGTGCGCGTCGTGATGCTCAGGGGAGACTGCCACAAGAAAACTCCTGCCCGAAGAGGTTGGTAATCCCGCTCGGGTACGGCTGCACACTACCGAAGGGGATGCCCAGTGTCAATTCAAAGTGGGAGACAATGGAAAAGTTTCACAACCCGATGACGATTGGCGATCAGTTCAGCAAATCAGCGTGCACTTTTTGCGGAAAACCAGACCGCTGTCGGCAATCTGCGGGACCCGGGGTGATCCGTACTCTGAAGTGAAAAACTTCAGATGTCGCTTCGTCCCCGGGGAATCCAGCACTGTCCCGGCTGCATTGAGAACCCGGTCCACAATCACCCGGCCGCGCGATCTCCGGCCGCGCGTGAACTTCCACCGTGAACCGACTACGATGTCCAGCCTCTCCGGGGGCGACCATGGTCAGCGCCCGATGTTTTTTCCAGTCGCTCACCACGGGGCGGGGCATGCAACCGTTTCAGCGGGAATTTATTGATTTCATGGTTCGCAGTGGCGTGCTCACGTTTGGAGACTTCACGACGAAAAGCGGCCGAAAAACGCCTTTCTTCATCAATACGGGGAAGTACCGCACGGGCGATCAGATGAATCAGCTGGCCCGCTTTTACTGCGATGCTATTCAGACGCGGGACGTTCAGTTCGACTTTCTGTTTGGACCGGCATACAAAGGCATTCCGCTGGTCGTCGCGATTTCCATGGAGTTCAGTCGCCGCGGCCGCAATTATCCGTTCTGCTTCAATCGCAAGGAGGCCAAGGACCACGGCGAAGGCGGGATGCTGGTCGGGCACGCTCCTGCATTCGGCGAACGTGTTCTGATTGTGGAAGACGTCACGACGGCGGGAACATCCGTCCGCGAAACGGTTCCGCTGCTGCGAGCAGCCGCAGGCGTTGAACTGGCCGGACTGGTGGTGTCAGTGGACCGCATGGAGCGTGGTCCGGGGGAACTCAATGCGCTCACTGAGCTGCAGCGGGAATTCCGGATGGCAGCCTTCGCGATCACCAATATCGGCCAGATTGCCGACGATCTGCGAAATCGTGAAGTCGACGGCCGGGTTGTGGTCACTGAGGATCTTTACGAGAAGATCCGGCGGTACCGCATGGAGTATGGTGGCCGTGAGTAAGAGCCTCTCACAAAACCGGGACTGGCTCCCGCGGTACTCCGAAGAATCCAGCGAAATATGACTACGATAGGGTGCCTGTCCCGGTTTTGTGAGAGCCTCAAAGTTTCCGCTGTCGCACACTCTCCGGGATGACCCCGAATGCCTGATGAGCGTGTCACTTCGCTGGACGATGAGCGGCTGGCGGTCTTCCGACATCTGAAACAGCGGAATTCCGTGCGGGATGCGCGACTGTTCGTGGCGGAAGGTCCGACCGTGGTCGAGAGGGTTCTGCGCAGTGACTTTGAGATGGAATGTGTGCTGATCAGCGACCGCAAATGGAACAGCTTCTCGCGACACCTTGCTCAGAACACTCCGGTGCTGAGGATCAGCAACGCTCTGGCGGAGGAGCTGATCGGGTTCAGTTTCCACGCGGGCGTGATGGCGAGTGTGCGGCGCCGCCCTGCCCCGCTGCTCGGCGCACTGGTGCCCGGCACTGCTCCATCGCTGATTCTGGCTGGTGATCAGATCTGTGATCCGGAGAACGTGGGTGCGATGATTCGCATCGCGGCGGCGTTCGGAGCGGCTGGTGTCGTGCTGGGGCCCGGCTCTGCCGACGCGTTTTCGCGCCGGGTGCTGCGTGTCTCGATGGGAAACGTCCTGTTTCTTCCCGTCTGTGAAACCGACAATCTGGGCGCGGCGCTGGATCAGTTGTGCACCGAACACGGTTTCGCCACCTGTGCCACGGTGGCGGACGCACAGTCACAGGACTTGTCCGGCTTCGCGTTCCCGCCACGGACGGTGCTGATGTTCGGCAACGAATACAGCGGTCTCTCCGATGGCATCATCCGCACGGCGCAGCATCGGCTCACGATTCCGATGCGGAACGGCACGGACAGCCTGAACGTGGCCGTCTCCGCCGGGATCTTCGCGTGGCAGTACCGTCAGCAGTGGTGCTGAACGGCAAGTGCCTGGTGCTCCTGCCGTCCTCTGCGAGTGTCGCACTTCAATGTTCACCCCGCATCACTGATGCCGCGAAAGTCGGCACGTTACGGCCGGCAGGTTCGGAACAGGAATTTTCTTCGTCCGAAGCGGTTGCTGCGCATGCTGTGCCGGATCGTCCCAGCAGCCTCGTTACCAGAGCGGTCCAGCCAGTCTGATGGCTCGCCCCGACACCGCGGCCGGTGTCGCCATGAAAATATTCGTAAAACAGCGCGAATTCCCGCCAGTGCGGATCTTCCGCGAATCGGGCATCACCGCCGTGGCATGGACGTCGTCCGGCATCATCCGGCAGAAACAGGGATGACAGACGACGTCCCAGTTCGTCGGCGACCTGCTGCAGGTTCATCATCCGGCCCGATCCTGTCGGACACTCCACCGTAATCGACTCGCCATAGAAGTGGTAGTAGCGTTCCAGAGATTCCACCAGCAGGTAATTCACCGGAAACCAGATCGGGCCCCGCCAGTTGGAATTTCCACCGAACATCCCGCTGATGGATTCTCCCGGAACGTATTCAACGCGATGCTCGTCGTGGCCAACCCAGAATGAATATGGCTTTGCTTCGTGGACCTTGGACAGAGCCCGGACTCCGTGAGGCGACAGGAACTCGGATTCATCCAGCAGATATTTCAGAGTCTGATCCAGGCGTTCCCGCGACGGGATCGCCAGCAGGCGGTGCACCTGCAGATTTTCGTCGTGGCACACACTTTCCATACACGAAATCTGCTGCGAGAGATCCTGGCGGTTCTTCAGAAACCAGTCCATGCGTTTCCGGAAACCCGGCAGCTGCTGCAGAACCTGGTCCTCCAGCACTTCCACGGCAAACAGCGGGATAATGCCGACAATGGATCGGATCCGCAGACGGTGCGTCTGCCCCTCAACTCTCAGCTGGTCGTAATAGAATCCATCCTGATCATCCCAGAGCCCGGTCCCGCCGAGGCAGTTCATGGCGTCGGCAATCGCCACGAAGTGCTCAAAGAACTTCGATGCGATGTCTTCGTATGTGTCGTCCTCACGGGCGAGTTCCAGGGCAATGGCCAGCATCGTGACACAGTAGAACGCCATCCATGCCGTGCCGTCGGCCTGTTCCAGACTGCCGCCGGTGGGCAGCGGCTTTGAGCGATCAAACACACCGATGTTGTCGAGTCCCAGGAATCCTCCGCAAAACAGGTGATCTCCGTTCACATCCTTGCGATTGACCCACCAGGTGAAATTGATGAGCAGTTTCTGGAATGCGCGCACCAGGAACTTGCGATCGCGTTGTCCCCGCTGTCCGGTCATCTTGTAGACGCGCCAGCAGGCCCAGGCATGAACTGGCGGATTCACGTCCGAGAATGCGAATTCATACGCCGGGATCTGTCCATTGGGGTGCATGTACCATTCGCGAAGCATCAGGAGCAGCTGTGATTTCGCAAAGTCCGGATCCACCTTCGCCATCGGGATCATGTGAAACGCCAGATCCCACGCGGCATACCAGGGATACTCCCATTTGTCCGGCATCGAGATGATGTCGCGGTTGAACAGATGCGTCCACTCGCTGTTTCGGCCCTTATGGCGATCGGCCGGTGGTGGCGGCTGATCCGGATCGCCTTTCACCCAGTGCTCCACGGCGTAGTGGTAAAACTGTTTGCTGAACAGCAGTCCGGCGTAGGCCTGACGTGCGACGCTGGCTTCCTCGCGAGTTGCCTCCGCCGGCAGGATGCCGCTGTAGAACGCATCTGCTTCCGCGATCCGATTCAGAACCACACGATCAAATTCCGCATGCAGCGGCACAGACAGACCGGCGTCTGCATGGCACAGACGCAGTTTCAGCGTGGCTGTGCCGCCCGCCGGGACCATCAGAGCATAGTGCCGCGCGGCCTTCGTTCCCCGGACGGCCGTCGCCACACTCCGATTTTCGCCCAGGATCACATAATCGTGAAAGGCGTCCTTGGCCGTCGCGTCGGAGATCGCCGCTCCGAACAGGCGCTGCTGGTTGGTTTCGTTCTCGGTCAGCAGTGTTTCTGGGTCACGTACCAGGACCGCCGAGCCGCTGCAGACGCTGTCGCTGTGCAGACGGTACCGTCCGAGGGTGGCATGATCGGCGAGGAGCGATCCGTCGGCTTCGCGAATGATCCACGGTTTTCGCTCGCAGCCTTCGTGCGTACAGCCCCACGACCAGGTGTTTCGAAACCACAGCGTCGGCAGCAGATGCAGCGGAGCGTCCCGATCACCGCGATTGGCAACCGTGATGCGGATCAGAATGTCGTCGGCTGACGCCTTCGCATACTCGACCATCACATCAAAGTAGCGATTCTGGTCGAAGGCACCGGTGTCCCTGAGTTCAAACTCGGGTTCGTGCTTTCCTCGCCGCTGGTTCTCCGCCACCAGCAGTTCATACGGATACTCGCACTGCGGGTATTTGTACAGTGCTCTGAGCCAGGAATGCGTGGGAGTGGAATCGAGATAGAAATACGATTCCTTGACATCCTCGCCGTGGTTCCCTTCCGGCCCGGTCAGCCCAAAGAGTCGCTCCTTCAGAATGGGATCCTTCCCGTTCCACAGCGCGATCGCGAAACAGAGCCGGCACTGACGATCACAGATGCCCAGCAGTCCGTCTTCTCCCCAGCGATACGCGCGACTGCGCGCATGATCGTGCGGAAAATAATTCCAGCAGTCGCCGTACGCGGAATAATCCTCCCGCACAGTTCCCCACTGACGTTCGGCCAGATAGGGCCCCCAGCGATGCCAGTTGGCCGTCCGATCGCGAGAATGTTTCAGTCGTGTTGCTTCGGCAGTCATGGCTATCCCCGGGAATTGTTGACAGTTACTCGGGACTGACGCACAGTAACCTGTTTCAGAGCGGGTGGCGAGACGGGGCAGGAGTCGTCGGCGA
>SYLK01000493.1 GCA_005809115.1 Planctomyces sp.
GAAGAACATTTTCATGACCTGAAGGAAATCTATGGTGCCGGTCAGCAGCAGGTTCGCAACATCTGGTCGAACATCGGCTGCTGGCATCTGATTCAATGGATGTACACGCTGGTGGAGTTATGCTCGTGGGATGTTGCCAAACCGAAGCTGACCGACCGCAGCAACCGTCCATGGGACAACCCCGACCGGCGTCCGTCGCATGCAGACCGGCGCTCGACAATCGCCCCGGAAATGCTGGGAAAACAATTTCTGGCGACTCTGCCTTCGATGCCAGACCTGCGGAAATTCAAGTCGCTGATCAAGGACCTGATCAGCCTGTGCACATGACAGAAATGGCTCGCTCGTCTCGCTCTTGTCTTTTCAGCCTGGTTGGCTCATTGCAACTCCACGGCCTCCGACCGGGGCTGCTACCCTGATCACTCAAAGGTCGTAAAAGATTGCCCTGAAGTGCAGCACTGATGGAGAAGGGCAGGAAATCGTCGAAGCGTTCGCAAGCGAAGCACAACACCAGACAGCCGGTCCGTCTCGCAGAGTTTCTTCAGTCGATGCTGCCGCACATCCGGCCCCGGCTGGCCGGATCGCTCCTGCAAGTCCACCGGTGCCAGATGACTCGCAGTTCCACATCGCTCTGGTCCGCCGTCGCCGTCACCACAAATGGACCAGTTTCTTGTCGCTCCACACCTTCCGATCGTCGTAGTTCTGACCCGACACCGGGTTATCGCCCAGCAGAAAACAACGTCGCACCGTGCGATTTACCACATGGACACTTTTTTGCCTCCTCAGCGTCCTGCCACGGCTGCCGTTTTCACAGCTGCCATAATGCGTGACGGTCAGCATCGTTTAACGGCGAGCCGCAGGCGCAGACGCATCATCGGGGCAAACGTACCATACTGATCGACCAGGCAGCCGCACCTTTTTCAACACCCTGGCGACTGATTTGAGCAGGATCCGCCTGCGCTGCGGCTCGCCGGTAAACGATATCGCAGGCGCGGGCGACGCACGGTCAAATCCTGCCACCCATCGCGCGCCGCCTGCGGCGGGTGCGCGTCAGGCAATCCGAACAAGGCATCTCGACGTCGGATTGGAATCGGGAGTGCGTCTACGCCTGCGGCTCGCCGTTAAACGATGTGTTCTTCGGCCGCTGTTCCCAAATCGATATCGAGACCCTGTCGGCGCTGAGCACATTCAGCGCCAGCCAAGCGTTCTCGGGCAACCTGCCGTTGTTTCCGTATTCTGAATCTTCGACTGGCCAGGCCACGAATACCTTTGACATCCACGTAAGGCAAAGCGCGACTAACGCGCGAGTCACCGGAGCAGAGGTCACTTTGATGACGCGAGGTGGAACCATGACAGCATGCCTCCCGCGACATTTCTGGCCGAGAACCCGTTCTGCAGCAGGATCCGTGTGGCATAACAGGCGGGAAAGGCAGAGGCGGAAAGATCCCCTGTCAATCGGGTACGGCGATACACAACTCTGACCCGATGGATCTATGAATCGAACGGGGTGATTCCGGACCAGTCCATAACGGTTCGCGTCGCCTTGCAACTCGATTTGTTCAAGGTGAAGGTGTCGTAGTAATTCCGGTACCGTCCGACCCAGCGGAACGGGTTGACCGTCGAGCCGCTGCTGGTGATCGGATTTCCTCAGGCATCGTAACCGGTATGAGTAAGAACCCCTGACAACACCTGCGTCGTCTGGCTGGCGTTGTCGCACGCGAGCGATGTGCGAGTCCCGTTACCCAGCCGAACAACCGTGCGCCGATCACAGACGTCGCAGGCGAACAACGAACGCTGGTCCTCGGGATTCCGGACAACCGTCAACCGCAACTTGTCGTCGCAGGCGTACGTAAACAGGCCTCCGTCATGATCTCGCAGTCTCGTCCTTCGGCCGAGTGCACCATATGAATACGTCAGCACCTTTCCCAGAGAATCCTGCGTCTGGCTCACCCGATTCAGCGAGTCGTACGACAACGTGGTCAATCCGCTGGAATCTCGCATCTGGGTCGGATTTCCCACGGCGCCGTGCGCGAAAGTCGCTCGCGTGCTGTTGGGATACCGGCGTTGGTCACACGGACTGTGAATTCCTTTCCGGGAAAGAAACCAGCAGAATTCGCTCCGGACGACGCTTTGCAGACGAGAACCGGCAACTGCAATGCCTGTCCTTTTGTTCTCTGTAATTCTCCTGTTATTCTCCGCTCCACCATACAGCGAGGACATCAGATGTCGGAAGTGAGACTCGTGATTCGCGATGCTGACGAAGATCGCTCCGGAACAGTGCATGGGTCAGTCGCAGACTTGTTTGTTGCGGCTCTGAGTGCGGATCCGGTGTCGCTTTCCGAACTCGATGCGGCCGTCGATCGATTTGCTCTGGAGTCGCCCCAGCGGGGACATCTGTCGCACTTTCGAGGTTCCCTCGATACGGAGCCGTGGGACGCAGGACTGGTCGTGATTGACCTTGCGGCGCGGCTGGTGGTAATCAATTCGTCATATTCGTCTCCCGGGCCGACGGGTGCTATTTCCCGGGACAATGTTGAATCCGTCGAGGGTGGAACGGTAACCCTGAGTTACCGCCTGGCCGAAGACTGGATGTTTCGGTACGACGCGATGTATTGGGAAGAAACGGCCCGCACGCGGCGGCAGCAGCGAGCCGACCAGCGGGTGACTGACGTACGTGAAATCCTTTACGGCGAGCCGATGCTGCGATTTGTCATCAATGGTTGTCGGAGACAGTTTGCTCACAGGGAGGAAATCGCAGAGCGGGTTCACGGGGAGTGGATTGAAAGACGACGCGCATGGAACGAACGGTATGCCCAGGAGCCGCAACCGGAACCTGAGACCCTGACGATGCACGAACTGGCTCGTGCGGAAGATCCGGGAGAAGACATCGAACACCGAATTTACTATGACACCATTCGCGACGTTCACGCTGACTGGCTGATGACGCCCTGTGCAGAACTGGATGATCAGCTTCCCCGAACGGTCCTGCTGCGAGATCACAAACGGCTGAGTGGTGACATGAGCGACCGCGAGCATCACTGGACCATGCTGGAACGATGTCCCCCGGGGATCAGCCCGGAATCTCATGCGTTTCAGTTCAGCGGCTTCAACACCTGCGAAATCGTGATGTATTACGATTATGTTCGCGAAGTTGCATGGTCCTGCTGGGACCGGCTGCGAACGCTGTCAGACGGCGAACTGGCGGCGCTGGAGACGTCGCAGATCGAGCGCGATGAGTTTCTCCGCGACGAAGTGATTCGGCTGCGCGAGGTCGGTGAACACTGGCTGGACGCGCCGTGGGATGACGATCCGATGCGGACACCACGAGGCATCATCAACCTGGAGCGAAGACGGCAGCCGAATGGCGGACAGTTTCATCCCATCGATCCGGATTGTCCGTGTTGTCAGGCACTGGCGGAAATGCCGGGCATCGGTTTCTGGCACATGGATGGCTGCAACATGGACGATCTGTTTGCGTTCGCATACGACCACGACACGATCGAATCGTGGGAAAAGAAACAGGAGCATTATCGGGAGCTGGACGAGCTGTCTGATCAGAGAGACAGACTTGCCAGGGAATGGAATCTGCCGTCTCTGTATTCCGAACCGGCGTCGCACTTCGGCGATGTCTGGCGGCGGGTTGTGAAGGAGGCTGACGGCGACCTTCCGCTGGGCCGACGACTGAACACGGCAGGGCACGAGACGGTGTCTGTCATTGTGCAGCTCCGCGTCGCTGCAGTGCATGAATCGGGTTTCGCGGTTGAACCGCACATCGAAGCACTTCAGCTCGGGTTTGCTGAGCTGCGGCAGGCGTGCGAGAAATCGACGGATCAGGGATTGTCACCGGACGTTGCACTCAACGTGACACGGTTACGGGATGCGCTGGACGAATTGACCTCTGCCGTAAAGGGTTTTCTCGGCGAGGCACCGGAGGACGACGATTCAGCGGACAGCGAGCGAGAAACGGATGCGCGAGAATCTGACTTCGGGCATCAGTCACGGCGAGATTCTCGCTGGCGGAAGGTGCTGTTCAACGGCCAGGAACTCCGACGCGCGCTGCGGTCCTTCACGGACATTCCGCAAGAGAAGCCGTACGACGACTGGTACGCGGACGATATTCCGTGGTGAGTTTTGAATCGTGCGTTCAGCGAGCTGAGAACCCCGGACAGAACCTCCGTCGCGGCGTTGCGTCGAGAGTGGCCGAGATGCCGGGAGTGGTGACGCCGGGCCACCGCATTCTGCAGATTGCGGGATCCCCGGAATGGCCCGTTGCCGGCATTCAGCGGTACTGATTTCCTGATACAGGTCGATCCTCGATCCCGAAGAAATCTTCCAGTTCCTGTTCATACTGGCGTAGTGCACCCGGATCATGGCCACTGCCCGTCAGCTCGAAGGTGCCGGATGTGGTGCGTGCGCACAGAGCATACTCGGTCATTCGACTCGAGGCGCGGACGCGAACGAAAAGCTGACGCAGGTGTTCGCGTGGGATCAATTGATTCCCGAACCACGGAAGCGGGCCATGTTGAACCGTCAGTCCGGTCTGGTCGGCCGTCAGACGCGTATGGTTGACCAGAAACGCGAGCATCAGATACAGCCCGACGGCAGAGAGCAGCAGTGCGAGCGAGGACCACAGAGTCCATGGATCGCTGCCGAACAGCACGCTGTGGATCAGAATGAGCGGAAATCCGGCCAGAGCCAGCCCACCTCCCGCCGCCCACAGATCGAACCACTGATGGATGATTTCTCGCTTCCGTCTGCGACGCGGACGTTCGTTCGTCTGCGACGTCTCCGCCAGTCGCCGCGCCTCGATCGGGTCGGCTGCGGCTGGTCCGCCCGATTCCGAGGAATCCCGTCGCGATCGCTTCAGCAGTCCTGTTCGCAGACTTTGTGCCGCCGCCGGACTGAACAGTGGCTCGGCAAGTGCTCGGAGATCATCCGGCATCTCCTCCAGGCCGCTGAACGTGCGGGTTTCTCCGTCGGGAGGTGTGACACGGATCTGCGTCGTGCCACCGTCGACACCCTGCCGCGAAACGATGCGAATCTCCAGCGTCCGGCGTATCATAGGACCTGAAAACTTTCTATGGTTTGCGTCTGCAATCACGAGTCAAAGACGTATTTCCAGAACTCCCGGAATCGTACCCGAAGAGCGGTTCCGCACAAACGAAGAATATCGCCGACAGGCCGGACGAGGGATTCATTCGAACGTCGCTCGCGCGGAACGGGCAAAGAGCTGCTATGTGTGAATGATGATTTTACCAAAAGCGCATACCGGTAGCGCGACCGAAATGTCGGTTTTAAAAAAATGGATCGGGGAAAGGAAGCGGTGAAGACGGGTGGCTCATCTCTGACGGATCGATGA
>SYLK01000494.1 GCA_005809115.1 Planctomyces sp.
CCTCGAATTCGGATTCGCTGGATCAGTTCATCAGCTGGCCGATGATTTCATGGAGCAATTTTACGGTCAAAGCGAAACATTAAGGTCCAGCCGCTGTCACACACCAGCGTGATTCCGGTCAGGCGCGCTGCGCTTCCCTGGCCGGAAAAATTGTTCAACGGATTTTTTGGCCGGTCCTGAATCTGGCGCTTGACTCCGGTTCGCTGCCTGTTCAGCGTATACGAACACGCCTGGATTGCCGAGGCAGGGGGATGACGATGAGAACATCTGTAAAACTGACGGTGAACATTCTGTGTCTGGCTGCGATTGCCGTGGCCTGTGGCTGTTGTCTGGATTCCGGAATCGGTCAGACGCGCACAACGCTGCTGGCGGCCCGATATCACGCCCGTGGTCGTACGGCCAGCTTTTTTCAGCGTGCCGGGGCGCAGGGACGCCAGGGCGTTCGAAAGGTCAGAGTGTCTGTTCAGGCCGATCACCGTCTGCCGCGGGTCGTTTCATCCCGACTCATTCAGGATATCTCATGACTTCTCGTGACCGCCGCGGGCGGCCAGCTCCTCCGGCGCGGCTGACACGAGCCGTCCGCGGGCGAAGAGCAGATAGTAACAGAAGCCTGCCGCATACATCAGGACCGTCAGGCCAAACACGATCGGCTCATTCAGCCATGCGTAGACGATGATGGAAAACAGGCTCATGAGGAACACGAGGGCAGGGAGCACGGGATACCACGGTACGCGAAACGGCCGGGGCAGATGCGGGTCTCTGTGACGCAGGATGAACAGACAGACAATCGCCAGCATGTACCAGATCAGTGCGGCAAAATTACAGACCAGCACGGCCACGTTCACAGCCTGGCTCTGAAAGTATCCCCAGATGACGAATCCGGCCACCACCAGACTCCAGAAGACAATCGACACGTCGGGCGTGCGTCGCACGTGGTGAACATGGCCCAGAATCTGCGGCAGATATCCGGCGCGCCCCAGCGAAAATGACTGCCGCGTGACTGCGTAGATCATACCGTTATAGCTGACAATCATGCCGAACAGCGCTGCGACGGAAAACAGGGTCAGGTGCAGGGAATTCGGCCAGACCTGTCCGTACACGAAGGGCAGCGGATACGACATGGTGTCGGCGCCTGTCTCGCGGTAATCGCTTCCCGCTCCGACGGTGACGAACCACGTCATCAGCACCAGCACAACCAGAGTGATCTGAGCCAGCGTCAGCCCGCGCGGGATCGTGACATGCGGCTCCCGGGCCTCTTCCGGTGCCAGCGCTACGGTCTCAATCATCACGAGCCACCAGATCGCATAGGGAATCGCCTTGATCGCGCCGAGCCATCCTTCGGGCAGCAGTGGCGCTGCCAGGATCCGTTCGACTCTGATCGCCGGAAAACAGGCGATCCAGAACCAGACCAGCGCCAGGACGGCGCCATATGTCATCCATTCCATCAGTCGGGCCTGCAGACGACTGCCCAGCCACTGCACGACCGCGAAACAGGCCACCGTCGCCAGGGCGGCAATCGTCGTGACCAGCGCCGGGTCGAATCCGCGGAAAAACAGATTGACCACATAGTAGATGTATCCGCCCGTGGCCAGCCCCGTGCCGACGGTCGCGAACAACGACTCCAGCAGCATCGACCACCCCATGATGAACCCGAACGCCGGTCCCACGGCGCGTCGGCCATAGGCCATCGGTCCACCGGCGAAAGGCATGGCAACCGAGAGTTCACTCAGTGCCAGCACCCACATCATGTAGAGCGCACACACAAACAGCGAGGCCAGCAGCATCCCGATCGGCCCGCCCTTCTGCAGCCCGATGTTCCAGCCAAAGTACTCGCCCGTAATCACCACGCCGACACCCAGGGCCCAGATATGCAGCACACCCATCGGCTTTCGAAGAGCATGGTCCCGAAGATATTCCCGCTCTGCAGCGCTCAGTTCCGCGGCGTCGACATGCGCTTCACTGACGATCTCCGAGACAACTGCGTCGATTTCCCGAGCTGTCTCCGGCCGAAGATCGGATGGATCATTCTGTGACATCGATTCACCCTCAGGCTGAGTTGGCGTGGTTGCCACCGTGCCGCTGATGGCAGAGAGTCACCAGCGGGCGCTTTCCTGTTCGACCCTTCGGTACCAGATCGGCGTGGCGTCCGCGGCACCGGAGATCCGACGGACGCACTCCCGGTGCCACTGGTCGTCATGTGGCGTCATGATCCCGTAACGAGGTTCCGGGCGACCCGGAATCCCAGACTCGCATCGCTGCCGCCGGGAATTCCGCGACTGCGGGCTGCGGAACGCATGGCGGCCGGTGGCTGATACCAGCTGCCGCTGCGGTAGACGCGGTATGTTCCCTCCGCAGGGCCGGCGGGATCCGTCACCGGGTCTGCGGAATAATCACCGTACCAGTCCGAGCACCACTCCCAGAGATACCCATGCATATCGCACAGACCCCACGGATTGGGTGACTTCTGACCGGCTGCCAATGGTCCGGTTCCGGAATTGCCGTCGTACCATCCGTACCGTCCAAGTTCCGTGGCATCATCACCGAAGCTGTACATCGTGGTGGTGCCGGCCCGACACGCGTACTCCCATTCGGCTTCCGTGGGCAGGCGATACACATATCCCGCAGCCTTCTCGGTCGGCAGCTCAGACAACTGCCGGCAGTATTCCACA
>SYLK01000495.1 GCA_005809115.1 Planctomyces sp.
ATTCTTGCGATCTGCTTGATCAGTGTGCTGGAGATGTGCGCGTACCGCTCGGCCGACATCAGAAACACCGATTCAATCTGGCTGTCGAGGACACGATTTGTGAGCGACATCGTGAACTCGGCATCGATATCCGTCAGCGTACGAACACCGCGGAGCAGAATGCGACTGCCACAACTGCGGACAAATTCCACAGCCAGCCCGTCAAACGTCCGCACGTCGACATTGGCCAGGCGGGCCGTGGCAGCGCGACACATTGAGACCCGCTCGGCAGCGGAAAACAGCGCCGCCTTATCCGGGTTGTTCCCGATACCCACCGTGACTTTCTCGAAGATCGTGGCAGCCCGGCGCACAATATCCAGGTGTCCCAGTGTCATGGGATCGAAGCTGCCGACGTACACGGCGTGCGAGTTACAGGTGGCAGTCATCGGGATCTTCCGGCGGCCTGAGGTCATCAATGGGGATCGCGACTGACGATCCGGCCGTTGATCACGACAGCCGTGCAGTGAGTCGTGTACTCGAACGGATCTCCGTCGAACACGGCAACATCGCCATCTCTGCCGTGTGCCAGCGAACCGACGCGGTCGCTGACGCCGAGAATCTGTGCGGCATCGGACGTGATCGAAGCCAGCGCCTGCTCAAACGTCAGGCCATTCGCCGCGGCCATCCCGGCCTCGAACAGCACAACACGTGTTTTCGGAACATAAGGCTCGTACCCGCTCTGCAGCGCAAACGGGATTCCCGCGGCGCGAAGTCGCGAGGCGGTTTCGAAGCTCAGGTTTTCCCGAGCCTCCACGGGGCGGGCCATGGTCGCGTGGACCAGCACCGGCACTCCCGCGGCCTTGATTTCGTCCAGCGCCAGATACGCTTCCGCCGCTCCATCCAGCCACAACCGCAGCTGAAACTCTTCAGCCAGTCGCAGCGCACTGAAGATATCCTGAGATCTCTCGGCCGTGACCATAAATGCCAGTTCCCGCTCGAGCGCCCGGTTCAGAGTTTCCAGCCGCAGGTCGCGGGCCGGTGGTTCCACGGCACGATCTTCCCCCTCTGCAGCATCAGCGCCCGGCTCCCGAGTCCCGGCGCGCGCCAGTTTCGCGGCGTATTCGCGCGCCCGAATCAGTTCCGCACGCAGCAGCGATACGCTCTTGCCGCGTGTTCCTGGCGACTTCCCGTCAGCCTTCAGCTCCGCCGAGGACAGCGTCACCGCAATCGCACAGCTGTCCTTCAGAACCGCCTGCCCCACCGTGCTGCCAGACGTCTTCACGATCATTGTCTGTCCGGAAATCAGTTCACCAGGAGCATGGCCGGTATGGATCGTCGTCACCCCGAATCCACGGATCCACTCCAGCAGCGCCTCGTCCGCATTGTAGGCATCCACCGCCCGCAGCTCCGGCTGGATCGGACTCGACGATTCCAGCTGATCCTGATCCGTCGCAACGTTGAAAATCCCTGAAAGACCAACCACCGAATGGGCATCGATCAGCCCCGGTGTCACAACGACGCCGCTGAGCACATCGAAGCCGTCAGGCACGCTGATGTCTGCGGCACGCCCGACAGAGACGATCTTCCCGTCCACGATCAGCACCATCCCGTCCTGAATCGGTTCTCCCGACATGGTGTAGACGGTGTCGCCGCGGATCGCCACCTGCGCCGCCACCAGCCGTGGCAGACAGCAGGTCACGGCAGCAGCCAGCCAGATACCACACCGACGGCAACAGAACCGCGGCAGTGAAATCCCGCCACTCACCGAAACGCCCCCGGATCTGTCCACGTTTCCCGTCTCCGCCTGCGATTCCTTCGGTCCGCTCCCATCGGTCCACACGCGCCCGCTCGCTGCGGGTGCCGCCGCCAGAACTACTGAGCCAGCTGCTGACCGAAACAGCAGAAGTAGGGCGCCTGGTCCTGACTCGCTCCATAGCCGCCGACAGCATAGAGCAGATCCGATGGATTGCCGCGGTTGAATGCTCGTTCGCCTTCGACCCACGTTTCCAGAACCTTCGTGTAGATGCTCAGCGGATCGCCGCTCAGGATCACCAGGTCAGCATCCTTGCCAGGTGTGAGCGAACCAGTGCGATCCCCCAGGTCCAGCATTTCCGCGCCGGTCAGCGTCAGGCCGCGGAGCGCGGAGCGGCGTGACAATCCGGCCCGCACGCCCAGAGCCGCCATCCGCAAGAAATAGCGCGAATCCGTGATGTAGTCATCCGTGTGAAACGCAACCTTGACGCCCGCGGCATCCATCACCGCGGCATTCCGCATGACCATGTTCCGGGCTTCCAGTTTGCCGCCGGGCGAATCCAGCAGGATGACAGAACATGGCGCACCAGCCGCGGCGATTTCCGAGGCAACCTTCCAGCCCTCGCTCACATGATGCAGGACCACACGAAAACCAAACTCCTCCGACAACCGCAGCACCGTCATGATGTCATCGTGGCGATGTGTGTGATGATGAACGACCCGTGTCCCCGCCATCGCCTCGGCCAGCGCCTCCAGATGCAGATCGCGGGGCGGCAGTCTGGATACATCACCCGCCGCCAGCCGGATCTTCTCCTGATACTCTCGGGCACGGATGTATTGCTCACGGACGAGGAATGCCGACTTCCCGCGGCTTTGAGGAAAAGGAGCAGCACGCATGGAATTGGTCCCGTTGGCCATCTTCAGGCCGCCGAGCCACCGCCCGTCGGAATCTCGCAGCACGATGTCATCAATCCGATGCGGCGTCCCCCGCGCAAATCGGAGCTTGACGTAGACAGTCTGACCACCGATCAGATGTCCCGACCCAGGCATGATGTTCAGCGTTGTCAGTCCACCCGCCAGTGCCCGCCGGAAGCCTGCGTCCCGGACGTTGATCGAGTCGGCCACGCGAACTCCCGGCTGAATCGGTCCACTTTCATCGGCTGCACCAATTCCTCCGATGTGACTATGTGTGCAGACCAGGCCCGGCATGATGACGCGCCCGCGGCAATCCTCGCGCACAGCGTCATCTGGTACAGCCACTGTCTCCGACGGCCCCACGGCCTGAATCCTGTTGCCAACGACCACAACGGTGCCGTCAGAAATCTCTTCGCCGTCAATCGGGATCAGACGCGCGTTGACGAATGCGCGCGTGACTTCAGCCGCTGTGGTCTGCGTTGCAACACCGCTGGCCCCCAGCAGCAGCAGCAGCGCGAGACACCCGCAGAGATTCTTGAGTGAATTCCGCAATTTTCTGCCCCAAAGGCGAATCAGGAACCGGATCCGACAGTTTCGTCGCGTGCAGTCTCACACACTTCCCAATTCGGTACAACCGTTTCGACCGTCACCCGGAATCCGCAGTTCCACACCGACCGAACTCCTCGGATTCCGTGGCCTCAGTGGAATTGCCGATACGATCAGTACCACCACATTCTGCGGAAGAAGTTGATCATCCGGAACGTGGTTCAGGCATTCAGGTGGAGATCTGCACCGATGTCATCTGCCAGAAAACTTGCCTGCGGCGGCCTCGCCCTGGTCATCTGCACGTCCAGCGTCGGTTGTGCCGGAAGTCGACTGCGGAATCTGGTCGCATGGTCTCC
>SYLK01000496.1 GCA_005809115.1 Planctomyces sp.
AGGCACCCCATTTCCTTGAATCCACTCCGCAATAAACTGCAGTACGGACGATCTTACTCAGCAGGCAACAGATTCGCAGACCTCCCATGTTTCCGAAATCCTGTCACTTTCCCCTGGCTGACTTGATTTGGTGCGCCGGGAGCGCAGCGGAAGCCTGTAATTCTGGTAAACTGGGAGCCGTGGATGAGGTTTGCGACTGTATCGTCGGCAGATGGGTGTCGCCGGAACGGGCGTTTCGCGTACACGAATGTGTCGCCGGAACGCGTGTTTCGCAGTCCTGAAGAAAGTGTCGCAGTTCGGCGCCACACCGGTACGGGAATTCTGCAGCATGCCTTGCGAGGTTGATATCGAGGACCAGGTGTCGCTTTCGCAGTGGCTGCGCCGCCGCGGCTGTCTCGGTGAATCCGACCGGCTGGAGATGCGAGTTCTTCCCGGAGGGGTCTCGAATCGCACTGTCCTGGTGCAGCTTCCTGGGGGCCAGGTGTGGGTCCTGAAGCAGGCATTGAGCAGGCTGCGGGTGGCGGTTGAATGGTTCAGCAGTCCGGACCGAATCTACCGCGAGGCACTCGGGATGCGGTGGCTGAACCGTCTGGCGCCTGACAAAACCGTCCCGCAGCTGTTGTTCGAGGACCGCGATCAGCACCTGCTGGCGATGGAGGCGGTGCCTGAGCCGCATGACACCTGGAAAGCGCTGCTGCTGCAGGGCGTGGTTCAGGACTCTCACATCCGTCAGTCGGCTCAGCTGCTGGGGACGATCCATCGCAGTGGTTCTGCGCGACGCGACGAACTGGCCGAAGAGTTCGCCGATCGCTCGTTTTTCGAATCACTTCGAATTGAACCGTATTACACCTACACTGCCACTGTTGTGTCGGACTCCGCGGAATTCCTCGGACGGCTGACGGATGAGACCCGGCAGCTGCAGCTGACGCTGGTGCATGGTGACTACAGCCCGAAGAACACACTGATTTTTCAGAATCGCCTGGTTCTGATCGACCACGAGGTCATTCACTACGGTGATCCGGCATTTGATGCCGGGTTCCTGCTGACCCATCTTCTGAGTAAAGCTCATCACATGCCGGAGCGACGGCAGGTATTCAAGGAAGCGGCACTGCTGTTCTGGCGAACCTACATGGAGTCACTCGGTGACGTTCCGTGGCTGAACGGACTGGAAAGTCGCGCCGTGCGTCATACACTGGGGTGTTTGCTGGCTCGCGCACGCGGACGGTCGCCGCTGGAGTATCTGAGCGAGTCGGAACGTGCCTGCCAGGCCACTGCGGTACTGTGTCTGATGCGGTCCTGTCCGACATCTCTGTCAGAACTCACTGCCCGCTGGCTGGAACAGAAACCGCAGCGGGGCACCTGAACCATGAATTCACTCAGCAGCCTGACAGGCCGTGAGATTCTCGACAGTCGTGGTCGCCCCACGGTCGAATGCCGTTGTGTGCTCAGCGGCGGGGCGTGGGCGCTCGCCTCAGTTCCTTCTGGTGCGTCGACGGGCAGTGCTGAAGCCAGGGAACTGCGGGATGGCGACCCGCAGCGATATCTGGGACTGGGCTGTCGCACTGCTGCGGCACACCTCAGCGGAGAAATTCACCAGGCATTTGCCGGGCGGAGTTTCGCGGATCAGCGGCAGTTTGATCGGGATTTGATTGAGCTGGACGGCACAGCCGACAAGTCCAGACTGGGGGCCAACGCGCTGCTGGCGGCGTCGCTGGCATTCGCTCGGGCGGTGGCGCTGGATCGCGGGGTGCCGCTGTATGATCACTTCGCTGGTCTGCTGGGAGACATCCCGCGTCAGCTGCCGCGACTGACGATTAACCTGTTCAGCGGCGGGAAACATGCCGGCGGCCAGGTCCCGATTCAGGACGTCCTGATCGTTCCGTCCAGTGCTGCAAGCACCGATGTGGCGCTGTCGCAGGCGTTTGCAGTTTACCAGGCCGCCGCGCGGCTGACGCTGGAAAAATATGGCATGAGAGCCCTGACGGCGGATGAAGGCGGCCTCGCGCCGCCGTTTCCGGACGCGGAATCAATGCTGTCCGATGCGGTTGCCGCGATTCGTGCTGCAGGGCTGCAGCCGGGGACTGATGTGGCACTGGCAGTTGATGTCGCCGCCACGCACTTTTACGACGGACGCCATTATCACTGGGGTTCACAGCGACTGGACAGTGGCGAGATGGTGCAGTTGCTGGCCGGCTGGCTGGATCGCTTCCCGGTCGTGAGCATTGAGGACGGGCTGGCAGAGAACGACTGGTCCGCATGGCCTGAACTCTGCCGGTGTCTGGCACCCCGGGCTCTGGTTCTGGGGGATGATCTGCTGTGTACGAATCCAGCCCGGATCCGTCGAGCGATTGAGAGCCGGTCCGCCACCGCCCTGTTGCTGAAAGTCAACCAGATCGGTACGCTGAGTGAGGCGGCCGACGCGCTGCGGCTCGCCAGCGGTGCCGGCTGGCGTGTGACCGTCAGCGCGCGCAGCGGCGAAACCGAAGATAACTGGCTGGCCGATCTCGCCGTGGGATGGTCCGCAGATCAGATCAAAGTCGGCTCGATTACTCAGTCCGAGCGTCTGGCCAAATACAATCGGCTGCTGGCCATCGAATCCGATACGCACCTGCCGCTGGTGGCATGGCCGGCAGCACCGGCGGAAAACAGCGGGTTCGCACCGTGAATTCCCATCTGACCGACCGCTCTAAAGGGGGACTGCAGGCGATGCACCATGTGGCTGATCAACGGGTGAGCAGCGTTGGGTTACCGGGGCTTTCGGCCATAGTGCTGCTGGTTGCGAGCACTGCGCATTGCTGTGCTGCGGCAGCGGAAATTCAGGAACTGCCGCCGGTGGCCGGTCTGGAGGATGACCTGCAGCTGCGTGCGGGGCTGCACAACTGTCGGGTGAAGTTCACGCAGCAGAAGACTGGTCTGGTGGCCTTTCTTGGCGGATCGATTACCCATGCCGAGGGCTGGTCGCAGCGGGTCAGTGCCGAACTGCAGCGGCGTTTTCCCGAAACGCAGTTCACGTTCGTCAATTCCGGCATTCCTTCGGTCGATTCAACCGGACATGCCTTCCGACTGCAGCGCGACGTGCTGGAGAAGGGACTGCCCGATCTGCTGTTCGTCGAGGCCGCCGTGAATGACCTGCATAATGGGCGAAATGCGGTCGAGCGGCGGCGCGGACTGGAAGGCATCATCCGGCGCGTTCGTAAGGCGAACCGGTTCGTCGACATCGTCTGTCTGCATTTTGCAGAGCCACAGTTCACGTCGGACTATGACCGCGGAAATGTTCCGGAGGTGATCGCGTCCCACGATGAGGTTGCCGCGCACTATCAGCTGCCGGTGCTGAATCTTGCCCACGAAATCCAGCGGCGGATGCGAGCCGGTCAGTTTGACTGGGATCGCGATTTCCGGGATCTGCATCCATCGCCCTTCGGACACTCGCTGTATTTCCACGCGGTGCAGCGTCTGTTCACGCGCGCATGGTCGCCCACGACCGGCAAGTCGGGCGCGACCGGCAAGTCGGGCGCGACCGGCAAGTCGG
>SYLK01000497.1 GCA_005809115.1 Planctomyces sp.
ACATTGCGTGAAGAAACGAAAGCATGGTCGGATGATGTAAACGCAACACAGCGAGGCGTTGACTGGCAAATGAAGATCACCGATGCCCGGACAAAACTGAAATCCGTGTACCCGACAATTAAGGTGTGACAGAGCACTACGGCCATGTCCTGGACCAGCAGAACAGCCAGCGCATTCCGGCCTGCCTTCGAATCGAGTTCGCCCCGCTCGACCAGAACCCGCAGCACGGTCGCCGTGCTGCTCAGACAGATCATCGCCCCGATCGTCACTGCCGCGGCCGGGGACATCCCCGCCAGCCGGCAGAACAGGGCGGCCAGCAGCAGCGTCAGAAGCACCTGAACCACGCCGCAGAGCAGCGTGGTCCGGCCCAGACCAAGAATCCGGTTCCAAGAAAACTCCAGGCCCAGACTGAACAGCAGCAGAGCCACGCCCAGTTCGGCAATGGACTCAATCTGACCTTCGGACCGGACAAGCGCCCCGCTTCCCGGAGCACCCATCACCATCCCGGCCAGCAGATAACCTGCCAGCGGGCTCTGACCCAGCCAGGCCATCACACTGCCTGCCAGCAGACACGCTGACAACAGCAGCATGATCTGCAGCAGCATTCCCCAGGAATCCATCAGTCACCCTTCGCAATTCTGCCCGTCCACTCCCGGCTCAGGAGAAGCGATAGCCGGCCACGGCCACTGTCACATTGTCCTTGCCACCGGCCCGAAGTGCCTGCTCGACCAGTCGTCGACAGACAGCCTCCGAATTCTCTGCGCCGACAAGGGTTGCCAGGATCAGATCCTCGTCAACCATCTCAGTGAGCCCGTCCGTGCAGAGCAGCAGGCGATCCCCATCCTCCAGCAGCAGAGTATGCAGGTCAGGGTCGGCGGCGGCGGCGGCGTCTCCGAGTACCCTGGTCAGCACGTGGCGCAATCGGTGGAGGACCACGTCGGGCTGAGCAATGAGTCCCTGATCTGCCAGGGACTGGGCAAATGTGTGATCATGGGTCAGGAGGTGCAGCTGGTTCCGGCGGCAAAGGTAGGCACGAGAATCTCCCACATGCGCCACGATCAGGTTTCTTCTGAGGTTCCAGGCCAGCGTCAGTGTCGTACCCAGTCCCTTCAGGTCGGGGTCAGCTCGTGCCTGGTCCATCAGCGCCGCGTTGATCTGTGCCAGCCGTTCCTTCGTCCGCCGCAGGACTTCCTGCATCAGCGTGTCTTCATCGAGACGCAGAATCCAGTCGGGAGTTGCCAGAACAAGATCGAGCAGAGTGCTGATCGCCAGACCGCTGGCGATCTCACCACCGGCATGCCCGCCCATCCCATCCGCCACCAGAAGGGCGTAACCGGTTTCACCCTCGCAGAAGCGCGCGTCCGGCCTGGGAAGATTCGTGTCCAGTGTTTCGAGGAAGCGACCAAATCGCGCGATCAGAAAATGATCCTCGTTATTGGGCCGCCGGTGTCCACGATCCGTCAGGCCGGCCACGTCGACGTGTGCCACATCAGCCGACGGCGCTGCACATTCGCTGGCGACCACTGCCGGTGTGTCCATGTCGACCGTATCGTTTTCGTCCGGTGCGCTCATCTGAGAACCCGTCCAGAGAATCATGCCGCCGCCGGAACTGCACGGGCTGTCCGGCCAGTCAGTCCACGAAGACCGTGATACACGTGATATTGTCTTTGGATTTGCCGGCAACAGCAGCCTGCACGATGGCGTCGGCCACGGCCTGAGGATCCTCGGATGACTGCATGATCCGGGTCAGGTCAGCGTCGCTCACTCCGTCGGTCACTCCGTCCGAGCACAGCATGAATCGGTCACCCCCCTGCGGAAAGATCTCTGCAGCGTTGCCGCCTGCGGAGCCGTCGCGCGTTCCCAGATAGCGATACAGCACATTCCGGTAACGGTGCGTTTTCGCTTCTTCCGGCGAGATTGTTCCGGCATCCAGCAGGGCCTGCGTGAGCGAGTGGTCTGTTGTGAGCTGGCGCAGCTGCCCATTTCGCAGTTCATAGGCCCGACTGTCGCCCACACCGCCGACGAAGAATCGCTCTCCCACCCGAATCAGAAACACCACGGTGGTTCCCATGTTGCGGAACCCCGGATTGATTTCGCTGAGTGCCATGATCTCGGCATTCGCGAACTCGATCGACCGGTCGATTGCCTCCATCACCGCCGGAGCCGTTCCCGAGTCGAAATCCACCAGCTGCAGCAGCTTCCGCGGAATCAGCTCCACCGCCAGAGCACTGGCCTTTTCTCCCGCACTCTGTCCGCCCATCCCGTCCGCCACAATCATGAAGCGATGCTGTTCATCCACGATGCAGCTGTCTTCGTTGTTTTCCCGGTAATTCCCGGTAATGCTGACCCTGCCGATCCGAATCGCAGCCATCGGTTTGTCCACTTCACGAATTGCAGCGTTTCTGAATCGCCCCATGATCGAGGAACACCAGCGACAACGCAGTTTGTTCCATCCCCAGCTCATGGTCAGTTGCCGCAAAGTGTTTCAAAGACAGATGTGAGACCGAGCGTTGTTGCGCATATCAACATCTCACCGGCCACAAATCCGGCCGAAGACCCCAGCAGGTGCCCCTGACTCTCGACCAGCTGAAACACGCGCTGCTTGTCAGGCGGAAACTGACTCTGGTAGGCACGGATCGAACGGAGCTTGACATCCAGTGTGGCGGAAATGTCCGAAACGAACCGACCTCCGCCTTCCGGCAGACTCAGATTCTGCAGCCCCAGCGGATACCACAACTGGCGGTGGATGCGGTGGACCGGCAGGTGATCGAACTGCTCGTCCCATCTGGTCAGTCGCGAATAGAAGACAGCGGCATCTGTGATCTGCATCGCCTGCCAGTGATCCGGCGAAGCCAGTGGTGTTCTGTCGGCAATACCCAGCACGAGCTTTGGTCGGTAACGACGAAATACCTTCGCCAGAGCAACCCGCGACTCAAACGTGTCAAACAGCCGACGATTGGGCAGGTCCAGGGTGATCCGCACCTGCACGCCCAAAATGGCCGCTGCCTCCCGCGCCTCGGCCAGTCGTGCCTCGGGTCCGGTGCTCAGCGGCGTTGGCTCACCATCGGTGAGGTCAACGATTCCGACTCGGTGGCCCTGCTGAACCATTCGCGCCAGTGTGCCGCCACACCCGATTTCCACATCGTCCGGATGGGCACCAACCGCAATCACATCCAGCGGTTCTGGCAGTATCTGGTCATTCATGGTCAGAACGAATCATGGCCGCTACGGGAACCTCACGGAACCGGGACACGGGAAGGTCTGCCAGCCCGGTTTCCCCTGGCCTGAAATCACCAGCCTGATCTGCTCCTGTCAGGCGCTCAACGTGATTCAGCCACTCAACCGCTCCAGCTTCCCCGCCAATTGTGGCATGCCGCAGCAGGAATCGCAAGAATCACGTGCCGACGCTCCGGAAGTTTTTCACTCAGCGCCCCGCCAGTCCGTCTGAAGTCCGGGACGAAGCGGCTTCTGCCTGACCGCCATGACCAGAATACGCCACTTTCTGTCTCGCGCAGCGGCCACTTCGCCGCCTCCGCAGATTCGCCGCCTCCGCAGAAACCGGGGAGAAATCACCGTGCCGCGGTATTCCTGCCGCGCTATCGCACGGCCCCCACCGGATCCCATCGACCGGCCATGTGGGGATCATCCGGCACCACATAAAGTTCCACGCGGCGATTCCTCTGACGAGCCGGCTCCTGCACGGAATGCTCGAGCGGATGGAATTCGCTGTAACCCATGGACGCCATCTTTTCCGAACCGACGCCCAGCTGAGTCAGCACCTGGATCACCGCGGCCGAACGGTCGGTCGACAGGTGCCAGTTTGTCGGGTGCTTTCGGATTGTTTCGGGACGTGCAATCTGCTGATCATCCGTGTGTCCCACGATCAGGATCTTCATCCCGGCCGCCGCACCCGATTTCACACTCGACGCAAACTCCGACAGGATCGGCTGGTATTCCGGCCGAATCACGTCGCTCCCCAGATCAAACAGGATATCGCTGCGAAATTTGTTCAGCCCAGTAGTCGGGTCGTACTGAAAGCCGGCCGCTTCCAGCGACTTGCCGCTCGCGGCACCCACTGTGATCGAGCCGTCGCCCGTCAGTGCCTTAGCATAACGGTCGGTCAGCTCGCTGCGCTCCGCGATCAGATTCTCCACCCGACCGTTCGCCGTCTGCAGCTGTGTTTCGACATCCGTCAGGTGCTGCATCAGCATCTGCTTTTCCGACTCCAGCCCGGACATCATCTGCTGCGCCTGCAATTCCGCAGCCTGCAGACTCAGATTCTCCGCATAAATCTCACGGGCGTGGTTCTGCGCCGCAGTCAGCTCGTCCGCGCCACCGCGTCCCACACCGCAGCAGCCACTGACGCCAAGCAGGCAGACAGACGCCAGCGGCAGCGCCAGTTGTATGAATACTCGATCCATGACTGCTACATCCCTCGCAGCTGCATTCCGCTGCATCGGCGCCGACCACGGCGGATCGACCAGGGCGGATCGACCACGGCGGATCGACGTCTGCTCCCGACCCGATGAACCGAATCCTGACACCTCCAGCTTATCATCCAGTGATTTCTGTGGTGAGATCGTCTTTGAGCTTTTTCAGCCGAATCCACCCGTCCCGGCCGCTCACACAACCGCTCCCCCCGGTTCTCGCGCGATTCCTGCCGAACTCAGCCGCCGCACGCAGTCTCTGCGGAACCGCCGACGGAAGGTTCGGCAGATTCTGCCGCTGCGCTGCGGCTCCCGCGGGTTTTCCTTGACGCACTGACGGATCCGGTCAGGCGAGCAGGGACCACGCCGCAACCAGTGGGTCGATTCAGCTGACCTGTCCAGACGCTCAGATCAGGGAGTCGGATCGTCAGGCTGATCTACTGATGTCCGGCTCAGCCACGTCACGGCATTGGTCAGCAGCTGACGGAAGGGCTCCTCCGAGAAATCATCAATGTGCCCCAGTGATGTGTAGAACGTGAGCCCGCCGTCGGCCCGTCGATTGAGCCACGCAATCGGCTCAGACGGAACATCTGGAATCGTGCCGATCAGCAGCGCTTCCGCGGACTCCTGCAGCGGACTGACCTGGTACAACGAACCGTTCCCCGACAGCTGAGCAAGATGGACTCCCTTCAGAATCGGATGATCGGCCGCAGCGGGCGACGCCAGCGACACGGCCGTCTTCGGGCCGGCTCCCCAGTGATTGCGATAATTGCCTCCGATGACATCCCGATCAAATTCCGGCCAGACAGCGCGGTCTGCTGGCACCGCGTTGTCGCGGAGACAGAATGCGTGACTGGCGGTGCGGATTCCCATGACGGGCTTACCCTGCGCCACAAAGTCACGAAAAATCTGCAGCTGGTCGGGCTGCAGAGTGCGACGGCGAATGCTCACCAGGACCATGTCAGCCGTACGCAGGACCTCAAGCCCGGGCAGCAGGTTGTCATCCGCTGCGTCACCGAATACCAGACTGACGCGGAACTCCTTTCCCAGATGCTCGCGGGCGAACCGCGGCAGTGAGACCTCCGTCCTGTACTCCGGCTCGGAACTGACAATGACCAGATGAGGGCGTCGGTCGGCCGCAAACCGGAACGGCTGTCCGCCGAGGAATTCGGTGCTGGTGATCGTCGGGCACCAGTACTGCTCAATATGCTCCGCCACCAGATCATTGCCTGTGAAGTGGCTGACATACGGAGCCCTGGCCGGGTTATACATGGTGTCCGTCAGGTCTCGCATCAGGACGACGTTCTGACCCTGTCGCACCAGCTGCCGGATGGAAAACGGTCGCCCCAGCACACACATGTTCGTGTGGACGCCCATGACGATCACGTTGACAATGCCCCGCTGCTTCATCAGAAAAAACGCCTCGGCGCTGTCCGTGATGGCATCACCAGCGGCAATCTCGAGCGCCGGATGCTGTCGCGTCCAGGCACGAAAACTCCCGGCCGGCGCATCACAGTCACAGCCGCCGTCCGAGTCATCAATCGGCAGCCGATCACCCTCCCGCTGCGGATCGAGCGGACACCAGGTCTCCAGAGGAACGGGAGTCTCCACGACCGGCGCCGACTGCGCCAGTCGCCGCTGCGGCGTGTCCCTGTAGAAATCCATCGTGCCGCTGGGACAGTGAATGATCAGCACGCCCTTCTGCCGCGCCGACCGAATCACGTCGTTCATCCGCGGAACCAGCTCTGTCACCCGCGCCGTGGCGCTGTCGCACCAGTGGCGGTCCCACATGTCGCAGACCACAATCGCGGTCTGTCCGGCGTTCCACTCAACCGGTCTGATCTCCGAATGCCAGCGTCCGCTTCCGGCGGCGGTTTCCGTGCGGATCCGCGTTCGCAGCGTCAGAGTCTGCGCCGCGTTCGACAGATCCGTCGCGTCCGCGGCTCCGTGGGGACAATTCAAAAGCAGAAGCACAGTCAGCAGGCAATACGGGATTCGGCAGCAGAGCATGGATTTCCCCCGGGGTACGACACGTGACAGTCTGACTCAACCGCCGATTTCCTCTCACCGCAGTGGCTCGTTCTGCAGACTCTCCAGAAATTTTCGAACGACGTCGTGCGCCTGCCGCGAATGCCGCACAATCAGATGGCTGCCGTACGAGCTGACAAATCATCCTTCCTCGTCCAACTCCGTCATCCAGACGACGGTCGCAGCGGTATGCTTCAGCAGAGTCTGTCGGAGTTTGCGGGACGACGCAAACCGGGCACCCGAAGATCTCGCGGAATCCGCAGTCGGTCGAACTCGGGCCTCAGGCGAATCGACCGTCGTCGTCTCGCCACGTGGCCCCGAATCGTCACCGGCCCTGCCCGCTTTCAGCAGTGCTCCGACATCGTAGGCGCGGACCTCGAAGTGGTCCGGCAACTCGCTGCCTGCAAGGCTTGTGACCAGGATATGTCGCAGCCGAGGAATGATCGCCAGCTGCGGCTCAAACGTCTGATCGAGAAGCAGCCGGATCACTTCCCGGCAGGTGTGGCTGCCGGACGGCAGGTGCAGTTCCCCAACCGTCACGTCGCTCAGCGACGACACGCCTTCCATTTCCAGCTCAATGTGGTCGACCACGAAAATGATCGGTACTCCGGACTGTTCACTCATGTGTCTGGAAATCGACGCCAGCACTTCGCTGACCGGAGTTTCGCGAGGAATGCTCACCTCGGGGCAGGGGAGTTCCAGGGCCTCAGCAATCATCCATGGTGTCACCAGACCGGGCGGCGCCGCTGCCGTCGGAATGCCATCGACATCAGCCGGCTCTTTCACTGGAGTTATCAGGGCCGTACGTGAGCCAGCTGCAGTCGGACTGCCTCCGGCATCTGCCGCGTCCGGATCATTGTCGATGCGTTGGCAGGCCGCGCCGCTCATGGCAACCGCCATCAGAAGAACCGGTATGCGGGTGTTCTTCATTCCGCGACTCCTCCGAATGAAGAATGCAGCTTTGCCCCGAATGCCGGCATGTCATGAACCGGTGTGCCGGACCGGGCAATCAGTGTTCGCAGCAGCTTCAGCAGGTCCGCGATCTGACGATGTGCGGACTCCTGATGGCAGACAATCAGCGTATTTCCGTGGATGGACAGAGTACCGCCTTCGCCGCTGTCCGTCTGCCAGTTCAGGGGAGGTGAAGTGCACCCCATGATCAGGTCGAGGAACGCGGCTTCGTCCGGGATGCGTTCCGGCAGAGTCGCAAGGTCGACCTTCGGATCTGCGGGCTCAGCAGCCGCGGCCTGCTGTATGGCGATCATCGCGTCGCGAAACCAGGTCTCATCCACCAGGACGGTCCCGACGGCCACAAGGGTTTTGTCGGGCGTCGGAGACCCGGAAGCAGCGTCTCCGGCAGGATTGTCCGAATGCTGCCGCAGGATCTTCGGATTCGCCGGAATCACCGCAGCGGGCGCCAACAGGCCCCACGCTCTGAGCTGATTTCGGTCAGCCCTCCTGAGAGATTCCCGCGGAATCACGGGAATCAGTCCGGTGATATCGTACACACGAGTCTCCTGCTTTAACTCGGCACCCGCGAAGGTCGTGACCAGCAGATGGCCATCCAGCGTGACCACGGTCAGAGACGGTTCTTTCGTCATTCTTGTCACCAGCTCCAGCACGTCGCGCCCGGTATGAGTTCCTCCCGGAACAGCATCCACACGAATCGTGACGTCGTCGAGTGACTGGATGTTCTCCAATTGCAGTTCCGCTGTGTCGGAAACGACCGGGATCGGGTATCCGACGGAACGCTGCAGCGTCAGAGCAAACTGATTCAGCACCTCCGTCAGAGCGACCTCGCTTTGTGCCGTGATGTCCGCAGCGTACGGCAGGTCCAGGGCGCGATCGATCATCGCCCTGGTGATGCGTTCCCCTGCCGCTCGAGCCGTCTTCGACAAACCCACGCCGGGAGCCGGCTGCTGCTGAATGGCCCCCGGGCCTGCCACCGCCGTCACGAACGCCACAATGCAGAATGCCAGGACCAGTCTGCAGCGCATCGAACACCTCTCTGCGGGTCCCCTGCCTGAAACTTGAAACCATCGGCATTATCCTGTCGGCCCGCTGAAAGTTACAGCAAAAAATCCAGATCTGAATGGACTTCCTGCTCTCACCTGGATTCCCATGCAGACAGGATGATGGCTGTCGCCAGGCTCCTGGCATTTGCAATGACAGCCCCGCATCGGGCTGGACGGCGACGTTACTCTGAGGCATCTCCAGCCGCGCGCGATGGCCACGTCGGCGAGTCGCTCAGAAGCTCCTGATAGCGGTCGTTCAACAGCGAAATCAGCCGTTTTGTCTCCGGAAGCCCGCTCGCGGCCAGGTCCTCAGACTCGCCCGGATCCGTCTCGATGTGATAGATCTCAAAGTCGGTCAGCTCGGCCTGCCTGAGCATCGCGAAATGCCGCGGAGCAAGGTTTGCCAGCTTCGGCACGGTGCCTGAATTCAGCTGTGCCAGCACTTTCCAGGGGCCATGACGCATGGCCACCCGGCCGTCATTCAGCGCATTGTAATAGGCCCACACCAGCGGCTGACTTCGCGCCGGAAATTTCCCGGAGTGCAGGAACCCGGCAAGGCTGAGACCGTCAGACATTCGTCCTTTCGGCAGGTCCTGCCCGGCCAGCTCGCACAGCGTCGGGAGCAGATCGAGCGATGATGCGGGCGCATCCACCACCTGTCCGGGGCGAATTCGTCGTGGCCAGTTCACGATGCCCGGAACACGCAGTCCGCCGTCGTGGGTATGCAGTTTCATCGCTCGCAGCTTTCCCGCAGTGCCCCACGAACGATTCGCCGCCGGGTACCGATTCAGCGTCTCTGGTCCGTTGTCCGAGGTGAACACGACCAGTGTGTTTTCCCGACGTTGCAGTTCTTCGAGCGCCTGCAGAATGCGTCCGGCCGCGATGTCGACGTTATGCACACTGGCGAAGTACTGCGCCTGATCCTCACATAATGCCACCGGGAGGTACGCGTCAACCAGATCGCGCGGTGATACGATCGGTTCATGAGGTTCGTGAAACGCCACGTACAGGAAAAACGGCTGCTCGGGATGCTCCGCCGTATGCTGTTCCAGCC